>JAQBPZ010000297.1 GCA_028287225.1 Gemmatimonadota bacterium | reverse complement strand
GCCGTGGCGGCGGCCGCGGCGCGGCGGCGCGTCAACGCGCTCGTGTCGCGTCCGAGGACCGCGAGGGCGGCAATCTCCCCTTCGATGAGGGCGAGATCGGCGCCTCCGATGCCCGTCGCCTCGCCGGCGGCGTACACGCGCGGCACGCTGGTCTGCTGGCGCTCGTCGACGACCGTCGCCCCGCCATGCGTGCGGCAGCCGAGCAGGCGCGCGAGCTGCGTGTTCGGCAGGAGTCCGTAGCCGATGCACAGGGTCTCGCAGGCCACGGTGCGGTCGCGGGTGCCGTCGGTGAGGGTCACCTCCTCGAGCCGGCCGTCGCCACGTGCCGAGCGTACCCACGTGCCCGTGCGATAGGGCGTGCCGGCGAACGCGGCGCGGTGACGTGCGGCCTGAACGAGGGTCGCGGGCCGGCGCAGCAGGCCGAATGCGAACAGGGCCACGGCGCGAGCGGCCGCCTGTTCGGCGACGAGCAGCACGAGTGCGCGGTCGTGCGACAGCGCGTCGGCTACAGGCAGCATCAGCGGCCCGCTCCCGGCGATCACCACGCGCCGGCCGGAGAACGACACGCCGGACTTGAGGAGCGCCTGCGCCCCGCCGACGCCGATCACGCCGGGCAGCGTCCAGCCGGGAAAGGGCAGGAAGCGCTCGCGCGCACCGGTGGAGAGCACGAGCGACTCCGCCTCCACGATCAGCGGCGTCGCGCCGCGCTCGCCGAGGATGGTGAATCGCGTCGCCTCGTGCGACGCGTGCAGATCGACGACCGTGGTGCCGAGCTCCGTCGTCGCCCCCGACCGCTCGAGCCGCGCGATCCAGCGGGCGGCCGGCCGCGGTGGCCGCCCACCGGGCCGATGGCGCCAGATCTGGCCTCCCACGGTGGCGCACTGATCCAGCAGCACGACGCGTCGTCCGCCTTCGGCGGCGCGCGCGGCGGCCGCGATCCCGGCCGGGCCGGCACCGATGACGGCGACATCGGCCGTCACGACCCTCGTGCGCGTCCCGCTCACGACGCCTCCCTCGTGCTCACGCGCATCCCCTCGGCAACCGGGAGCAGGCACGCGCGACGGAGCGGCACGTCGTCGATGGCGACGCGGCATTCGTAGCAGACCCCCATCCCGCACAACGGCCCGCGCGGCTCCCCGAGCACCGAGCGCCGAAAGCCCTCCACGCCGGCGGCGAGCAGCGCGGCGGCGACGCTCGTGCCGGCGGCGACGCGAAGCGTGCGGCCATCGGCGATGATGGTCACCGGCGCCTCCTCGGCCGCGATGCGTGACGTCGTGGTCACCGGGCCGCTCCCGCGGTGGCCCCGAGCACGCGCGCGGGCGCGAATGGCGCCGCGTCGATGGGGGTGGGCCGTCCCATCACGAGGTCGGCGAGCAGGCGCGCCGTACCCAGCGAGGTCGTGATGCCCAGCCCCTCGTGGCCAGCGGCGATCCACAGCGCCGCGGTGGGCTCCCATCGCCCGATGAGCGGGAGCTTGTCCGGCGTGGCGGGGCGGAATCCCGTCCACGTGCGCACGACCGGCAGATCCAGCAGTGCCGGCATGAACCGCGCGGCGCGGTCGAGCATCTGCCGCAGGACATCGCGGTTGGTGCGGGCATCCCACCCGACGAGCTCCCGCGACGATCCGATGAGCACCTGGCCGGTGGGACGCGGCTGCACGTTGAACGCCACCGACTCGCTCGTCATCGCGTGCGCGCTGGTGAGGTAGCCGAGCTCCACGAGCTGATGACGACAGAATCCCGGCGCGCGGTCCGTGATGGCCAGGTGTCCCTTGCGAGGCACGATCGGCAGCTCGGGGGTGAGGGCGGCACTCTCGGCGCCGGCAGCGTTGACGATCACGTCTGCCTCCAGCAGCTCCTCCCCCACGCGCACGCCGCCGGGCACGATCGCGTCCACGGTGCATCCCGGGCGCAGCACCGCGCCGCGCGCCAGCGCGTCGTCGAGCAGCCAGAGGGCCGCCCGCGGCGGATACAGCACGCCGTCGCCCGGAACGAGCAGGGCGCCGGCGAGACCGCTCCGGAGGTTCGGCTCCAGGGCACGGAGCCCCGCGGCGTCGACGATCTCGCAGGCGATGTCGTGCTGGTGATAGAGGCGCGCCTTGGCGGCGACTGCATCCATCTGCGCCGCGTCCTCGGCCAGCCAGAGGGTGCCGCAGCCGTCGAACTCCACCGCCGCGTCGAGCGATGGCCGGAGCGCACGCCACAGCTCCAGGGACAATGCGGTGAGCGCGAGCTGCTCGGGACTGTCATCCATCACCACCAGATGGCCCATCCCCGCGGCCGTCGTCCCCCCGCCGGCGATGCGCGACTCCAGGACGATCACCCGCATCCCCTCGTGCGCCAGGGCGCGCGCGCAGGCCGCGCCCACGATTCCGGCGCCGACCACGATGGCGTCCGGGCGGGATGCGGATGCGCGGCTCACGCGCGCGCCGTGTCCGCGCCGATCCCGAAGCGGAACGGATCGCGCGCGTCGAAGCGGAGCGTCGTCTCGCCGGTGACGAACGCGGTGCCACGAATGTGCGGAATGAGTGCGCCGTCCGGGCCGCTGGTGAGCCACCCCGTGAACAGGCCGCCGACGATGCCCTCCTGCCGCCAGGGGGCCCCGAGGGCGAGCTCCCCGCGCGCGTGCAGCGTCGCCATCTTCGCCGAGGTGCCGGTGCCGCAGGGCGACCGGTCGTACTCGCCCCCCGAGCAGAGCACGTAGTTGCGGCAGTCCGCATCCGCGCGCTCCGGGGGCGCGGAGATCTCGATGTGGTCGATGTCGCCGCCGTTCGCGCCCGTGATGCCCTGCGCGCGGAGCGCCGCCTGGATCGCCCGGGTGAACCGCGTGAGCGCCTCCACCTCGGCCATCTCCACGGGCACCTGATCGGCGTGCGTGATGAAGAACCAGTTGCCGCCCCAGGCCACGTCGCCGGTCACGAGGCCGTAGCCCGGCACCTCCACGGCGACATCGCGCGCGTGCACGGAGGCCGCGACGTTCTCGATCGTCACCGTGCCGTCGGCCGCCAGCTCGGCGCGCACGGTGCCGACCGGCGTGTCGAAGCGCACCTCGCCCGGCGAGAGGCGCCCCAGGAACTCCAGCGTTCGCACCACCCCGATCAGCCCGTGCCCGCACATGCCGAGGTACGTGCCGTTGTTGAAGAAGATGATGCCGGCCGCGGAGCCCGCCGTGACCGGGGGCGTGAGCAGCGCACCGACGATCGCGTCGTAGCCACGCGGCTCGGCGAGGACGGCCGCGCGCAGGCGGTCGTCGTGCGCCCGCACGTGGTCCAGCCGCGCGCGCATCGTCGCGCCGGGCGGCTGCGGCCATCCGTCGAGCACCACCCGTGTGGGCTCCCCCTCCGTATGCGAGTCGACCACGCGGACGGATGCGGGAAAGCTGTCGCCGGTCGGCTGGCTCATGGATTGACCTGCACGGTCTTGATCTCGGTGTAGAACTCCCGTGCCGCCGACCCCTGCTCACGGCTGCCCGAGCTCGAGCCCTTCATGCCGCCGAATGGCGCGTGCGGATCGACGCCGGTGGTATCGCCATTGACGCGCACCAGGCCCACGTGGATGCGGTCGATGTAGCGGAGCGCCGCCCGCAGGTCGCGGGTGAAGAGCGTCGCGCTCAGCCCGTAGACGGTGTCGTTCGCGAGCGCGATGGCATGATCGAGGTCGTCCGCGACGAGCTCGGCGAGCACAGGGCCGAAGAGCTCCTTTCGGGCGAGCAGCGAATCCGCGGCCACGTTGCGGAACACCGTCGGCGGCACCCAGAAGCCGCGAGCGAACTCGCTGCCGGATGGCACGGCGCCCTGGTAGTACGGCTCGTCGTCGACGCCGTCGAGCACCGCGCGGATGGACGTCTGCGACTGCTCGCTGATCACCGGCCCGACCGCGCAGGCGGCGTCGCTCACCGGCCCGAGCGGCAGCAACGCCACCTGCGCACGCAGCTCCTCGAGGAAGCGCTCCTCCACCTCCCGGGCGACGACGACGCGGCTCGTCGCGGTGCACTTCTGCCCCGCGTAGCGCATCGCGCCGGCTGCGGTGAGCGACGCCGCCTGACGGAGGTCGGCGTCGGGCAGGACGATCGCGACGTTCTTGCCTCCCATCTCGGTCTGATACCGGATGTTGCGCTGCGCGGCCTGCGCGGCCACTCCTGCGCCCACCGCGCCCGAGCCGGTGAAGCTCACCGCGCGCACCTCGTCCGCCCCGATCAGGTCGCGGCCGATGACGGCTCCGGATCCGAGCACCACGTTGAACACACCCGGCGGCAGGCCCGCGGCGGCCGCCGTCGCGGCCAGCGCGGTGGCCACGTGCGACGAGGCCTCGGCCGGCTTGAGCACGACGGTGTTCCCGAACGCGAGCGCCGGCGCGGCCTTCCACATCGGAATGGCGACCGGGAAATTCCAGGGCGTGATGAGCGCCACCACGCCGAGCGGCTCGCGCAGGGTGAACTGCAGGGCGCCGGCACTCTGGGCGGGCACCAGCTCGCCATTCGCCCGCACCGCCTCCCCCGCGTAGTAGCGGAGGATCATCACGCAGCGGCCGACCTCACCGCGCGACTCGCCGATGGGCTTGCCGACCTCGCGCGACAGCAGCTGCGCCAGCGCCTCCGTGCGCTCGGCGATCACGCCGGCCCACCGGTAGAGGTGCTCGGCGCGCGCCGGACCCGGCAGGGCGCGCCAGCCGTCGAGCGCCGTCCGGGCCGCCGTCACGGCGAGATGCACGTCCTCCGCCGTGCCTTCCGGCACCTCGGCCACGATATCGGTCCGGTCGGACGGGCTGACGTCGGTGATCCACCGGTCGCCGCTGGTGGCGAGCCAGTCGCCGCCGACGAAGTGCCTGAGCCGCGGCGCGCCGGTCACGACGTGGCCCGCCGGCGCGCCTTGGCCTGCTGCTCGCCGCGATACTCCTCGAGGAAGGTGATGAGCGAGCGGCCGGCCCCGAGGATGTGCTCGCGCATGAGCTTCGCCGCGAGCCGCACATCCGCGTGCTTGACGGCGGTCGCGATGGCGCGGTGCTCATCCCGGGCGCGCGTCTCGCCGTGCGTGAGCGCGAGCTGCATGCGGAGATAGCGATCGCTCTGCTGGTGGAGCTTGCTCACCATGCCCATCGTGAAGAGGCGCCCGGCGGGGGCATACAAGGTGGAGTGGAACTGCCAATTCAGCTCGCCGTACTTGGCCACCTCGCCACTCCGGAGGGCGAACTCGTAGGCCACGAGAATCTCCGCCGCCCGCGTCTGGTCGTCGGCCGTCATGTGCGGGACGGCGCGGCGCAGCAGGTCGCTCTCGATGTCGGCGCGCAGCTCGAACAGCTCGGTGATCTCCTGCAGCGACATCGTCGACACGACGGCGCCGCGGTGGGGGCTGAAGGTGACGAGCCCCTCGGCATCGAGCTGGCGGAGCGCCTCGCGCACCGGGATGCGGCTGACGCCGAGCTCCTCGGCGATCGCGTCCTGGCGCAGCGGCTCGCCTTCGGGGTATTCGCCCTGGAGGATGCGCTCGCGCAGCGCGTCGAGCGTCATCCCGGTGAGCGTCTGCCGCTGGATCGGGGTCACCTGCCGTCCGGGGACGGGGCTCGGGGCCGGCGGCGTGACGACGGTCTTCTTGCGTGGCATCGGCGGCTCCGGGTCGGTATGCTGAAAGGCGTGGGTCTGACGGAGCGCAGACCACTTCGGCACGGCGGGCGGAGGCGGGGTCCGGGCAGCGTCCGGCTGCTCGGATACATTATCCAAATTTGGTCCCGGGCGCAACCGCGCCATCGGCCGTTCCCGTTCGCCGTGCACCGGCTTCGGCGACGGACGGACGGCGGCCATTGCGCCACGCCTTTGCATATAGTATCCAATGTGCGCGGCGACGCGTGGGCTTCCACCGCGCGCGCCCCGCCCTCCGGTTGCCCCCCCCTCCTCCACGCCCGCCACACACGATGACGTACGCCGACGTGAGCCACGCCCTCGACGCGAAGACGGTGCTGTTCATCGCCCTCGCCCTCATCACCCTGTTCTACCTCGGGGTGCTCACGGCCGGAGTGCGCCGCGCCCGCACGGCCGACGCGGAGCCGACCGCCCCCGCGCCGGGCCCCGTCGCCACCGGCTTCGTCGCCAATTTCTTCGATACGCTCGGCATCGGCTCCTTCGCGACGACGACGGCGATCTTCCGCCACTGGAAGATGGTCCGGGACGAGCGCATGCCCGGCACGCTGAACGTGGGGAACACCCTGCCGACGATCGCGCAGGCGTTCATCTATACGCACCTGGTGCCGGTCGACCCGCGGACCCTCATCCTGATGATCCTCGCCGCGGTCCTCGGCGCCTGGCTGGGTGCGGGGGTGGTGGCCCGCTGGCCGAGGAGCCGAGTGCAGTTCGGCATGGGCATCGCCATGCTCGCCGCCGCGGCGCTGATCCTCGCCGCACAGCTGCAGCTCGTGCCCGCCGGCGGCGATGCCCTGCGCCTGGACGGAACCCTGCTCGTCGTCGGTCTGGTCGGGAACTTCGTGCTCGGTGCACTCATGACGATCGGCATCGGGTTGTATGGACCATGCATGATCCTCGTCAGCCTGCTCGGAATGAATCCCACGGCTGCCTTCCCCATCATGATGGGATCGTGCGCGTTCCTCATGCCGGTGGCCAGCGCCCGCTTCATCCGCGAGCGCGCCTTCGACGCCCGCGCGGTGGTCGGCATGCTCATCGGCGGCCTGCCGGCGGTGCTGATCGCGGCGTTCATCGTGAAGTCGCTCCCCCTGTCCGCCGTGCGCTGGCTCGTCGTCGTCGTGGTGACGTACACGGCCGTGACCCTCCTCGCGGCGGCACGTCGCGAGCGCACCGCCGCGATGGCCACGGATGCGCTCGTCGAGGCGGCAACGCTGGCCTCATGAGCTGGCCGCGCAGGCGATCATCACTCTCTCCCCCGACTTCGATGCGTCCCGCCCACAGCCGCCGTCCGCTGCTGCTCTCCGCCGCGTTCCTCCTCGCTGCCCAGGCACCGATGGTCGGCGCCCAGGGAACGGCCGCTGACTATGCCCGCGCCGAGGGCCTTCGCGCGCGCTACCGCGGGCTCGTCCTGGACGCGGTCGACCAGGCAGGCGCCATCGACTCCACGCCGCGCTTCTGGTACCGCACGTCCACGCCCCGCGGCACCGCCTTCATGGTCGTGGACGCCGAGTCGCGCGAGAAGCGGCCGGCCTTCGACCAGCAGCGGCTCGCCGGTGCCCTGTCCGCGGTGCTGCACCGCCCGGTGGCTGCCGATTCCCTGCCCTTCAACACCTTCGACTTCGCGAAAGGGGAGCAGGCGATCACGCTGTGGGTCGGCCCCACCCGGCTCCGCTGCTCGCTCGACGCCTACACCTGCGCGCCCACGACGGCCGGTCGCCGGCTCGACGCCGGCGTGGGCGGCGCGCTGTATGGATCGCTGCCCGCCGAAGACACCACCGAGCGCCCGTCGCCCGATGGCCGGTGGGTCGCGCGGGTGCGGAACCACAACGTGCTCGTGCGCTCCACCAGCGACGCCGGCCCCGGCGTCTACCTGAGCACCGACGGATCCGAGGGCGCTCCCTACCGGCTGCGCACGCTCGTGTGGTCGCCGGACTCGCGGCGCATCGCCGTCTACCGCGTGGTGCCGGGCTACCCGCGCGAGGTGCACTACGTGCGGTCGTCGCCAGAGGGCCAGCTCCAGCCGGAGCACGTGACTCGCCTGTACAGCAAGCCGGGCGACCTCCTGGATCGCGGCACCCCCGTGATCTTCGACGTGCCCGCGCGGCGCACGGTGACGGTGAACGACTCGTCGTTCGCCGGCGCCTATGCGATCTCGCCGCTCGAGTGGCGGCGTGATGGCCGCACGGTGACCTTCGAGTACAACCAGCGCGGCCATCAGGCCTACCGCGTGATCGAGGTGGACGCCGCGACGGGGAACACCCGCGTCGTGATCGACGAGCGCTCACCCACCTTCTTCGAATACTCGGCCAAGAAGTATCGTCGCGATCTCGCCGATGGACGGGAGATCATCTGGATGTCGGAGCGCGACGGCTGGAATCACCTCTACCTGTACGATGGCGTGACGGGCCGCGTGAAGAACCAGATCACGAGGGGTTCGTGGGTGGTGCGCGGCGTCGACGGGGTGGACTCGGCGACACGCCAGGTCTGGTTCCACGCCAGCGGGATGGAGCGCGGCGTGGATCCCTACTTCGTCCAGTACTACCGCATCGGCATGGACGGCACGGGGCTGACCCGCCTCACCACCGTCGACGCGATGCACACGGTCACCTATTCGTCGGACATGCGGTACTACCTGGACCGCTGGTCGCGCGTCGACCTCCCGCCGGTCGCGGAGCTGCACCGCACCAGTGACGGCTCGCTCGTCATGCCGCTGGCGCGCGCCGACGCGAGCGGCCTGCTGGCTACCGGATGGAAGCCGCCCGAGCCCTTCGTCGCCAAGGGCCGCGACGGGAAGACGGACATCTGGGGGGTCATCATCCGGCCAAGCTCCTTCGATCCTGCGCGCCACTACCCGGTGGTCGAGAACATCTATGCCGGGCCGCATGATTCCTTCGTGCCGAAGACCTTCAGCACCCAGCTCGGCATGCAGGCCATCGCGGAGCTCGGCTTCATCGTCGTGCAGATCGACGGGATGGGCACCTCGAACCGCTCGAAGGCCTTCCACGACGTCACCTTCAGGAACCTCGGCGACGCCGGGCTGCCGGACCGCATCCTCTGGCACAAGGCGGTGGCGGCGCAGCATCCCTGGTACGACATCAGCCGCGTCGGCATCTACGGCACCTCCGCCGGCGGCCAGAGCTCCACCGGCGCCCTGCTCTTCCATCCCGAGTTCTACCGCGTCGCCGTGTCCTCCGCCGGATCGCACGACAACCGGATGGACAAGCTCTGGTGGAACGAGCAGTGGATGGGGTGGCCCATCGGCCCCGAGTATGCCGCCGCGTCGAACGTGGACAATGCGTGGCGCCTGCAGGGGAAGCTGCTGCTGCTCGTCGGCGAGATGGACACCAACGTGGACCCGTCGACGACGATGCAGGTCGTCAACGCCCTGATCAAGGCCAGGAAGACGTTCGACCTGCTCGTCATTCCCGGCGCCGACCACACCAGCGGCGGCGACTACGGCGATCTCAAGCGATGGGACTTCCTCGTGCACAACCTCCTCGGCGTGGAGCCCCCCGACCGAAACGCCATGCCGGTCGCCGGGACCGTCGGCGCCGAGGACCATCGCTGACCTGCATGGGCCGCACGGGTGCAAGGAGCGCTGCCGTTCGCGGATTTGCTGAATCGCCCCTAGATTCCGGTCGCGGCGATGTATCCCGCACGTCCTGAATTCCGACCTGGCAGGCCATGCAGTCCAAATCAGAGTCACCGCTGCGCCTCGCGAAGGCCGAGCCCGCGCCTGCCGAGCGCCCGTCGCGCCTGACTGCCGACCATGTGGAGCGCAATCCGGGCACCGCGCTCGACCTCGACATCGTCCGCAGCCTGCGCGTGAACCGTTCGGCCGTCGAGCGGCGCGCCGCCACGATCCCGACGCGCCGCACCGTGAAGAAGGAGTGGCAGGCCGCCTGGCTGCTCCGCGCCATCTCCCTCATCGACCTGACGACCCTGGCCGGCGACGACACGGCGGGCAACGTGCGTCGCCTGTGCGCGAAGGCCGCGCACCCCGTGCGGGCCGACCTGCTGGCCGCCCTCGGCATGAGCGACGTTCCGCTCACCACCGGCGCCGTCTGCGTCTATCACGCCATGGTGTCCACCGCCGTGGAGGCGCTGCGCGGCACCGGCATCCCCGTGGCCGCCGTCAGCACCGGCTTCCCGGCGGGGCTCAGCCCCCTCGAGGAACGGGTGCGCGAGATCCGCGCCTCCGTCGCGGCCGGCGCGCGCGAGATCGACATCGTCATCACGCGCGGCCACGTGCTCACCGGCAACTGGCAGGCGCTGTACGACGAGGTGCGGATGTTCCGCGAGGCCTGCGGCGACGCGCACATGAAGAGCATCCTCGCCACCGGCGAGCTGGCGACGCTCGGCAACGTCGCGCGCGCCAGCATGATCGCGATGATGGCCGGCTCGGACTTCATCAAGACGTCCACCGGCAAGGAAGGCACGAACGCGACCCTGCCCTTCAGCCTCGTGATGGTGCGGATGATCCGCGAGTATCACGAGCGGACGGGATACGCCGTCGGCTACAAGCCGGCGGGCGGCATCCGCAGCGCGAAGAACGCACTCGAGTACCTGTACCTGATGAAGGACGAGCTGGGCGATCGATGGCTGAAGCCGGATCTCTTCCGCTTCGGGGCGAGCGGCCTGCTCACCGACATCGAGCGGCAGCTCGAGCACTTCGTCACGGGACGCTATTCCGCGGCCCACCGCCACCCCATGGTGTAACGCATGACTTCCGTTCGAGAGATCTTCGACACCATGGAGTACGGCCCCGCCCCCGAGGGCGACAAGCCCGCGCGCGAGTGGCTCGCGAAGTTCGACGGCCGCTTCGGCCACTTCATCAACGGCGCGTGGACGAAGCCGGCGGGGCTGTTCGACGTCGCCGATCCCGCCACGGGCCAGCGCCTGGCCCAGGCATCGCAGGGAAGCCGGAAGGACGTCGACGCCGCCGTGAAGGCGGCGCGCCGCGCGCTCCCCGCCTGGCAGGCCCTCGGCGGCCACGCACGCGCGCGCTACCTGTATGCGCTCGCTCGCGCCGTGCAGCGCCATGCGCGGCTGCTCGCCGTGCTCGAGACGCTGGACAATGGCAAGAGCATCCGCGAGACGCGCGACATCGACATCCCGCTCGTCGCCCGCCACTTCTACCATCACGCCGGCTGGGCGCAGCTGATGGAGACGGAGTTCGCCGGCCACCACGGCGCCGGCGTCGTGGGGCAGATCATCCCCTGGAACTTCCCGCTGCTCATGATGGCGTGGAAGGTGGCACCGGCGCTCGCCGCCGGCTGCACCATCGTCATCAAGCCGGCCGAGTTCACGCCGCTCACCGCGCTGGCGTTCGCCGAGCTCGCGGATTCCGTGGGGCTGCCGGCGGGCGTGCTGAACGTCGTCACCGGCGACGGCGACACGGGGGCGGCCATCGTGGCGCACGACGGCATCGACAAGATCGCGTTCACGGGCAGCACCGAGGTCGGGCGCATCATCCGCAAGGCGACCGCGGGGAGCGGCAAGAAGCTCTCGCTCGAGCTCGGGGGAAAGTCCCCGTTCATCGTGTTCGACGACGCCGACCTGGACTCCGTGGTGGAGGGCGTGGTCGACGCGATCTGGTTCAACCAGGGCCAGGTCTGCTGCGCGGGCTCGCGCCTGCTCGTGGCCGAGGGCATCGCCGAGCGCCTGTACACGAAGCTGAGACACCGGATGGAGACGCTGCGTCTCGGCAACCCGCTCGACAAGGCGGTGGACATGGGCGCCATCGTCGCGCCGGTGCAGCTCGAGCGGATTCGTTCCCTCGTCGCAGCCGGCACTGAAGAGGGCGCGCAGATGTGGCAGCCGTCGTGGGCCTGTCCCTCCGAAGGCTGCTTCTACCCGCCGACGCTGTTCACCAACGTGCAGCCGTCGTCGTCCATCGCGCAGGTGGAGATCTTCGGACCCGTGCTCGTCGCCATGACGTTCCGCACGCCGGCCGAGGCGGTCGCCATCGCCAACAACACGCAGTACGGATTGGCCGCCAGCATCTGGAGCGAGAGCATCAACCTCGCGCTCGACATCGCGCCGAAGATCAAGGCGGGCGTGGTGTGGATCAACTCCACCAACCTGTTCGACGCGGCGGCTGGTTTCGGAGGATATAGGGAAAGCGGCTTCGGGCGCGAGGGCGGGCGCGAGGGGATGTGGGAATACCTCACGCGCGACGAGGCCCAGCAGACCACCGACGACCTGGCGGCCGGCCGCGCCGCGAAGGCGTCGTCGCGCGGCGGCGCGTCGAAGGCGGCCG
>JAQBPZ010000285.1 GCA_028287225.1 Gemmatimonadota bacterium | reverse complement strand
GCGGTGTCCGACAGGTCGACGGGCACGAGCACGCGGCTGAGCGGCAGGCGGAGCGGAGCCGATACGATGAGACAGGGACTCCACGCATTCGTGACGACCGCGAGGGCCGTTCCCCCCAGGGAACGGGACGGCGAGGCACGCTCGCGGTGCGGGCCCAGCACGATGACGTCGGCGCGCACGCGGTCGGCGAGCGCGCGGATGGCGAACGGCGGATCCCCGAAGAGCACATGGATCGTCGCGTCATTCACGCGCACGCCCGCGCGAAGCAGGATCGCCGCGAGCTCCGCTCTCACGCGCGCCTGGACGGCTGCGTCGCCATCGCCGCCCGGCGAGGTCACGACGTTCGTGACGTGCAGTGCGGCGCCGGCGGCAGTGGCCAGTCGCGCCGCCGTGAGGATTGCCGGATGGGCGGGATCCGCCAGATCGATCGCGACGACGATGTTCTTCGGCAACATCAATTGCATGTGCGGCTCCGCAACGAACGGTGAGATCTCCTGGTGCGAGCACGCGCTCGCGACGCCTCTCGGCGGCGGATGGCGTCATCAACGCATCGGCAGTCCTGCTTCGCACGCTGCGCCCGCTCGTACACCGGATGCCGCGAGACGTTGCCCAGGTCGCTCCCGGCGACCGCCTGGCTCTCGTGAAAGGCAGGCTTCTCGCGGCAGCCAGCCAACCAGGCCACCTATGCCTAGAAAGCTTTGGTCGAAGTCTATTGGTGAGCGCGGGCACCGCATCCGTCTCTATGAGGCACGTGCGGGAGGAACCATCATGCGCACCATCTTCATCGACGGGAGGGAAACTCGACGGAGTCTCGGGCATCGCGACAGAAAGCTCGCGGTAAAGCAGGCTTATGAGCTCCTCTCAGAGTTCATAGCCAATGAGGGGTCCATTGAGCACGACGAGGTGACACTTGGCCTTCTGGCCGCCCTCTACCTGCGCAGCGGCGCCCATCGAGACAAAAAGCCACGCACTCAAATCGATGACGAACGGAAGCTCCGGCGTATCGTCACGTTTCTGGGCGAAAAGTCTCTCGCCAAGAGGCTTGCCGAGTCTGACGTGCGCTCATACAGCCGCGCTAGGCGCGAGGGAAACCCGGAACTCGTAGGAGCGGTCCCGGGAGGCGGTGTCAAGGCTCGGACTATTGCCGCCGACCTCGTAGCGCTTCATACCGCGCTTAGCTGGGCGACCAAGGAGCGTACTTCTCGCGGAAGTCGCTTGCTGCGTGAGAATCCGCTGCACGGCATCGCGGTGCCGCAGGAAAAAGATCCGCAACGGCCGGTGATGACCCACGATAGCTACCTGAATCTCTTGGATGTAGCGCGAGACGTCCACGAGTTGTTGTATCTCGCGCTAATTATCGCGGAGGGAACGGGACGACGAATTTCAGCGTGGCGAACCCTTCGATGGGAGGACGTAGATTTTGACTCTCAATCGATTCGGTGGCGGGCGGAGAATGACAAGAAAGGGTACGAGGCCGTGGTGCCAATGTCGGACGCGGTCAGAGACGCACTAGCCGATGCGCATCCCAAATCGAGAGTGCCTTGGGTCTTCTCTGCGCCTCGGAATCCCGAGCAGCCTTGCAACCGTCATCTACTCGACCACTGGCTTCGCCAAGCGCACCTGTTGGCAAATGTTCAACCGCTCAAGGGAGGCATGTGGCACCCGCTTCGCCGGAAATGGGCGACCGAGCGAAAGAACTATCCAGTGAAGGACATCGCTGCCGCAGGCGGTTGGCGTGACGCAGGTACGGTGTTGCGTTCCTATTTGCAGGCAGATGCCTCAACAATGCGCATGGTGGTCCTGAATCCAACCATGCGACTCGCAACGCCAGTCTTGGCGAGGGAACTCGCAACGTAACTCACACCTGCCCGCGCAAACGAGGAAAGCCCCACAACGCAAAGCGTTGCAGGGCCTTCACTTGGAAATCGGGACGGCGGGATTTGAACCCGCGACCCCCTGAACCCCATTCAGGTGCGCTACCGGGCTGCGCTACGTCCCGTCCGCTCTACCAGCCAGCGGGCAGTCCCAAAACCTAGTCCAGCGCCGCACCCCACACAAGCCACGCCCCGGCCCGACACCGCCTTCCCACCCCGCGCGTAGGGACCGCATCTTCCAGGTGGGCCGAGCCAGCAGGCCGCTCGCCGACCGCACATCCTTCGAGGGAGCCCACGATGCGTTCCGCCGTTCTCCGCGCCACCGCCGCGGTGGCAGTCGCCACCGCCGCCATCCTCTCCGGGGCGGCGCTCGGCGCGCAGCAGCCGGCCGCGGCCGATCGCTTCGCCGGCACCTGGCAGGGCACGCTCAACACCGGGGTGAGCACCCTCCGGCTCGGGCTCGCCATCACGCGCACGCCGGCGGGCGCCGTGACCGGGGAGCTGACGAGCATCGACCAGGGCAACGGGAAGATCCCCGCCGTGGTCTCGACCAGCGGCGACACCCTGGTCTTCGACGTCGCACAGCTCCAGGTGCACTACGTCGGCGTGCTCGCGGGCGACTCGCTGCGCGGCACCTTCAGGCAGGGGCCGGGCACCCTCCCGCTCGCCTTCGGGCGAGTGGCGGCACTCGCGGCGGGCAAGGCGCCGGCGCGTCCCCAGAACCCGAAGCCGCCCTTCCCGTATCGCACGGAGAACGTGACGGTGCAGTCCGTGCCCGGCGTCACCCTCGCCGGCACCCTCACCCTCCCCGCCGGCGCCGGCCCCTTCCCCGCCGTGGTGTTGGTCACCGGCTCGGGGCCGCAGGATCGCGACGAGATGCTGCTCGGACACCGGCCCTTCCTGGTGATCGCGGACTACCTCGCGCGCCACGGCATCGCGTCGCTCCGGTACGACGACCGCGGCACCGCGATGTCCACCGGCAACTTCCGGCAGGGCACGAGCGCCGACTTCGCCGATGACGCCCAGGCCGCGCTGCACTTCCTCGGCGCGCGCCCCGAGATCGCGAAGAAGCAGGTCGGCATCATCGGCCACAGCGAGGGCGGGCTGATTGCCCCGATGGTCGCGGCGCGCGATCGCGACGTCGCGTTCATCGTGATGCTCGCCGGGCCGGGCCTGCCGGGCGACTCGATCCTCGTGCTCCAGCAGCGGGCCATCATGATGGCCAACGGGATGCCGGCGTCGCAGGCCGCGCAGGCCGCCGCCAGCAACGGCCTCCTCTTCGCCGCCATTCGCGGCGCGAAGGACTCGGCCGATGCCGACGCCCGTGCGCGCGCCGCGTTCCGGCGCCTGACCGACAGCCTGCCCGCCGACCAGCGCGCCGCCGCGCAGAAGGCGTTCGACGTCGGCGTGCCGCAGCTCCTCTCCCCCTGGATGCGGTCGTTCCTGGAGTACGACCCCCGCCCCACGCTGCGACGCGTGACGGTGCCGGTGCTCGCGCTCAATGGCGCGCTCGACATGCAGGTGCCGGCCACGGCGGACCTCGCGGAGATCGACGCCGCCCTCAAGGCGGCGGGCAACCGCGACTATCGCGTGATGGCGCTGCCGGGTCTCAACCACCTCTTCCAGACGGCCACCACCGGCAGCCCCGGCGAATACGAGAAGATCGAGGAGACGATCGCCCCCTCGGTGCTCGAGCTGATCACCACGTGGATCACCCAGCACACGACGTCGCGCTGATTGCTGCGCGTGCTTGGCGCGTACGCGCGTTCGGCGCTTGCCCGGTGCGTGCCTGGTGCCTGGTGCGTACGCGAATTTCCGCGAACCTTCGGAGCGAATTTCGCGACTCTCTGGAAGTGATGGATGACGACGGGCCGGCATCTCGCCCAGAGATACCGGCCCGTCGTCAGTCCACCATCATTCAAAAGGCTTGGGAGTGGAGCTCTCGTCCTGGGTGAAGCAATCCGGGGAATTCGCTCCGAAGGTTCTCTCGATTCGCGTACGCACCAGGCACCAGGCACCAGGCACGCGTCGTCAGGTGATCGTCTCCCACCCGCCCGACGAGAGCATGCGCCGCATCGGTGCGCCCTCCACCTCGCCGGACTCGCGCGCCCAGACTTCGCCGTAGACCACCGAGCCGCGCCCCACCTGCACCGTCACCGCGCTGATCGTCGTGGGGTCGGCGACGGTGCCGATGCGCGACGCCGCGCCGATGATCGCGGCGCCCTCCACCACGATCGGACCGGCGACGGCGCTCCCCGCGCCGAGCTCGAGTCGCGTGGTCGCCACGATCGCGCCGTCCCAGATCACGCCGGGCGCGGCCTCGATGACCGCGCTCTTCACGGCACCGCCGAGCCGTGCGCCGGCACCCACGCGAAGGGTGCCGGTGACCACGAGGTCGGCCGGCACGCGGGTGGCCGCCGGCACCTCGAAGTCCCCCTCCACCATCCACCGCCCGAACGATTCGCTCACCCCCGCCGGCGGCTCCAGCGGCACGAGCGCGGAGTCGGGGGTGATCCTGGCGAGGCCCTGGGGCGGCGTGGCCATGCGCGCGCCGCCGGGAGTGCCGAAGCTGATCCGTGGCGACGCCACGCGCTGGAAGCTCACGCCGTCGTACAGCCGCATCTCCAGCGTGGCCGAGGCGCGCCCGTACAGCACGGAGCCCTCGCCGACGATCAGGACCTCGCCGGCGTCGATCCAGCGCAGCACCCCGGATCGCGCGCCGAGGGAGGCATGGCCGCGCGCCAGGACGGCGCGATAGAAGCAGTCGTTGCCGCCGCGCAGGTCGCGCGCCACGTACAGCTCCTTCAGCAGCGAGCAGTCGTTCGGCACCGACAGCTCCTCCTCGCTCAGCACGACGTGCGTCGTGAGCGCATCGGGCGGCATGAGCCGGAGCGGCAGCCCGATGGCGGCGTGGCGCGCGGGCAGGTGCCACGCGGGCTCCCCGTCGCGCAGCGTCACGGCGTGCCCCGTCGCGGGCACGCGCTCGGCGCTGCTCGCGAGAGCTGCCAGCTCGGCGTCGACGAAGCGCTGGAAGCCGAGAGCGAAGTGCCGCACGTCGCCGCCACCGCGCCGAAGCTGGAGCGGCTCCACGTCGCCGCGGCCGAACAGCTCCCCGAGCGCGGGCAGCAGCGCCAGCGTGAACCAGCCGATGGTGACCAGGGCGAGGAGCAGGACGGCGAGCGGCGTGCTCACGTCCCCGTCACCGCCTCCTCGGGGCGGTAGCGCAGCGTCTTGTGCCACACCACGCCGCGCCCGCCATCGCCGTCGCGCGTGCGACGGCCGGGCAGCAGCCCGCGCAGGACCGCGATGAGCGTCACGAGGTACCCCAGCAGGAGGAACGGGAGCAGGCGCACGCGCCCCTGGTAGCCGTCGAGCCGCGCCGCCGCGGCGACCTCGAAGAACGACGCGAAGTTGCCCATGGTGTTGTACGACGCCACGAGCAGGATGGCCGAGAAGCCCGCGACACTGCGCCCCCCGTACCAGAGGATGAGCGTGAGCACCCAGCCGAGCAGGGTCATGCTCGCCACGGCGTACACGCCGAGCAGCAGGAAGCCGTCGAGGCGCTGCCAGAAGTTCAGGAAGCCGTCGCGCAGCACGGAGAGCGCATAGTCGCGCAGCGCCTGGTTGTGGCCATCGCTCCACCGGGTGATCTGGCGGATGCGCACCGGCCACTGCTCGGGCACCTCCTCGTAGCACTCGCTCCGGTTCTGGTAGACGGTCTCCCATCCGCACAGCAGCAGCCGGTACGTGAGGTCGGTGTCTTCGGTCAGCGTGTCGCTGCGCCAGCCGCCGCAGTTCTCCAGCGCGCGCACGCGCACGCCGCCCACGGTGCCGCCGTACTGCGGCACGAGCCGCAGGTTCATGCGCGCCTGCTGGTCCACCTGATAGCCCGCCGAACGCTCCAGGTCCAGCATGCGCGTGAGGAGGTTCGTCCCCACGTTCAGCGGCACCACGCGGCCCATCACGGCACCCACCTGCGGATCGAAGAACGGCGCGACGAGCTGCCGCAGCAGCGACTTGCCGGGCAGGTAGTCGGCGTCGAACACGATGAGGATCTCGCCGCGCACGTGCGGCATCGCGTCCTGCAGCGCGGCAGCCTTGCCCGGCTTGCCGTCCGTGCGGTGGATGGGCCGCACCAGCGTGGGATAGAAGGCGGAGTAGTTGTCGAGGATCTCGGCCGTGCGGTCGGTGGAGCGGTCGTCGAGCGGGATGATCGTCATCCGGTCGCGCGGATAGTCCCCGGCGAGCAGCGCGTCGATGGCGTGCGCCACCACCATCTCCTCGTTGTGCGCCGCGATGCAGACCGTGATGTGCGGCCAGCGCGCGAGCTCCACGTCCACGTACGGGTGGCGCTGCCGGCCGAACAGGCGGTTCACCGTGAACACGTAGTGCCGCACGGTATAGATGCAGAGCACTACTACGATCGCGGAGAGCGCCCACGAGCAGATGGCGAGGAAGAGGCTCACTGCCGCGTTCCCCGCGCGCGTCCCGGCCGCCAGCTCATCCCCCAGCCGAAGAGCGCGACGAGCACCATGATCTCGGGGAGCAGGCCGAACATCACGAAGCAGAGCGGCAGCACGATGAGCGACGCGTGCACGATGACCACGGATTGCAGCGCGTACTGCAGCGGCACGAGCACCGCGAGGTGCGTCATGACCAGCACGGTCAGCGCCACCTTGCGCGTCCAGCCGACGTCGATCAGGTAGAAGGTGAGCGCGAGCACGAGCGGCACGATGCCGATCAGCATGGCGCCCACGAGCATCATGCCGCTGACGTACCCCGCGAGGTCGTACGGGAACCGCGCCGGCGCCACGGCGAAGAACAGCAGTGCGGTGGCCTGGATCGCCGCGGCGAAGCGGAGCGCATACGCGAGCGGCAGGGTCCGGGAGCGCATCGGGATGGTGCACAGCACCACCACCACGGTGACCACCAGCGTGATCCACCACTCGGTCCGGCTGGGCGCACTGGCCTGCGCCACGAAGTACGGCACGGCAACCTGCGTGAGCGACGCGATGCTCGTCACGCGCTGGCCGACGGCCCCCCCCATGCCGAGGGGCGCGGACAGCGCCTCGAACGCCGCGGTCCAGAGGCGGCCGAGCCAGGGCAGCGCCAGCGCGTACAGCAGCGTGGCGACGGCGAAGCACGCGGCGGCGAGGATCACGTCGCGCCGGTGGAGGTCGATGGTCGCGATGGCGCGGTGCGGATCGATGCGGCCACCCTGAGCGCCCGTCGATCGCACCCGGCTCATCGCCTCGCGGCGCCTCGCCTCGGGGTCGACCGGCCGCGACACCCTCAGGGCGGGCACGGGACGCCGCGCAACGGGCCGACGATGGCGATCATACGGCGCGCAGCGCGACCTGGTGGTCGAACCGCTGCGCGATGACGTCCACGATGCGCTCGGCGGCGAAGCCGTCGCCGAAGGGGTTGGGTGCCGCCGCCATGGCCGCATAGGCCGCGTCGTCGGTGAGCAGCCGCGTGACGTGGCCCACGATGGAGGCGCGGCTGGTGCCCACGAGCGCGCCGGCGCCGGACTCGGCCACCTCGGGACGCTCGGTGACGTCGCGCAGCACGAGCACCGGACAGTCGAAGGCGGGCGCCTCCTCCTGGATGCCGCCCGAGTCGGTGAGCACCATCTCGCAGTGGCGCAGCACGTGGAGCAGGTCGTCGTACGGCAGCGGCCCGGTCAGGTGCACCCTCGGCTCGTCGCGCAGCTCGGCATGCACCGTTGCATGCACGGCGGGACTCGGGTGCACGGGGAAGAGCACCTGCACGTCGGTGAAGCGGGCGACCACGTCGCGCACCGCGGCGCAGATGTTCCGGAGCGGCTGCCCCTGGTTCTCACGACGGTGCGCGGTCACGAGGAGCACGCGAGACCCGCTGAAGTCCATCGCGCGCACGGCCTCCGTCCGCGCCGCCTCGGCGCGCAGGTGCCGCAGCGCGTCCACGATGGTGTTGCCGGTGAGCCAGATGCTCTCCGGGGGGACGCCCTCACGCACCAGGTTCTGGCGTGCGCGTTCGGTAGGCGCAAAGTGGAGGGTGGCGAGCAATCCCACGGT
>JAQBPZ010000088.1 GCA_028287225.1 Gemmatimonadota bacterium | reverse complement strand
GCTCCCCCTCCGGCGCGCTCGCGCCATGCCCCAGGAAGTGCGCGTGCACGTCGGCGAACGCGGTGCCGGGCGTGCCCTCCGCAAGGGTGCGGATCTGCGCGTTGAGCCCCTCGAGCACGTGGAGCGGCAGCACCCCCGCGTCTTCCAGCACCCCCGGAATGCGGCCGAGCCGGTCGGAGGGATCGTAGAGGGAGGTGAGCAGGATGAACGACGTGGGGCGCGTGCGCCGGATGGCATCCACCAGCAGCTCGTACGCTTCCCCGACGTCGCGGGCGATGCGCTCCAGGAGGGAGGCGCGCGGCTTGTTGGAGAAGGCGCTCAGCAGGTCGATCGACCCCACGGTGAGCGTCACGAGCGTGGCCTCGTCGCTCTCCTCGAGCTGCGTGAGCTGCTCGCCGAACACGTCGCCGATCGAGGCGCCGTCGGCGGCGAGGTTCAGGAGCTCGATGCCCGGATATCGCGTCACGAGGTCGGCCCCCTGCTCCTCCGGCCAGCGCGCGTCGTCGTTCTGGTACAGCAGCGACGCGGCGCCGAGCGGGGCCACGCTGCCCGCCGCCGGATCGCGCTCCAGTGCGACCGCGACGTCGGTCTCCCCCGCGTCGAGCGCGGGATAGAGGTCCAGGGAGACGGAATCGCCCAAGGCGACGTAACGGACGAAATATGGCAGCATCCGGAGAATCTAAGGGCTCGGGCGCTCGCGTTGCTGGCTTGGCGGGCGGGCGGCTACGCCGCCCTTGCCGGGACCGCTGGGGGGTTGCCGCCACGCGAGCAACGCGAGCGCCCGTCAAGCGGAAGACCGAGCGCAGCGACGGTCACGCGCCCGCCAAGGGTCGCGTTCCACGCGACCCGCCCGGCAAGGCGTCGCGCCGGAGGCGCGCGCCGCCCGGCTCCTACAGCGTCAACCCTCGCGTCGCGAGGATCCGTCCGACCGTCTCCCCGATCTTGTTGTTCGGCGTGCTCGCCCCCGCCGTCACCCCTACCCGCACCGGCCGTCCCTCGGGCAGCCAGCCGGACTGGGTCGCTTCCACGTGCTTCACCCCCGCGACGCGGTAGTGCACCGTGCCCTCGTCGGGGTCGATGCCGTGCGCGTCCTCGATGTGGTACGTCGGCACCTTCTCGGCGCAGAGCGCGGCCAGCGAGATCGTGTTGCTCGAGTTGTAGCCCCCGATCACCACCATCACGTCCAGCGGCTCCTGGAGCAGGTCGATCACCGCGTCCTGCCGCTCCTGCGTCGCGCTGCAGATCGTGTCGAACGTCCGGAAGTGCAGCGCGCGCGCCTCGGCGCCGTGCACGCGCTCCATCGCCCGCCCGACCTCCTCGCCGATCGCCAGCGACTCCTTCGCCAGCATCGTCGTCTGGTTCGCGACCCCGATGCGCTGCAGGTGCACGTCGGGGTCGAAGCCGGGGGACGCGGCCTTGCCGAACTTCGCCATGAAGGTCTCGCGGTCGGCGCGGCCCTCGATGTAGTCGCACACCTCGTGCGCCTCGCTCATGTCGCGGACGATCAGGTAGCTGCCCCCCGGATACTTCATCACCTGGGACGCCGTGGCGCGCGTCTCCTCGTGGTAGTACTTCCCGTGGATCAGCGCGGTGAACCCGTCGCGCGCGTACGCGTCGACGCGCTTCCACACGTTCAGCACCGAGCCGCAGGTCGTGTCCACCAGCACGCAGCCGATGGCGCGCAGCGCCTCGAAGGCGGCGATCGTCACGCCGAACGCGGGCAGGATCACCACGTCCTCGGGAAGGATCGAGCCGAAGTCCACCGTGCCATCGCCCCGCAGGGGCAGGATCTCGATCCCCATGCCGCGCAGCTTGTCGTTCACGTGCGGGTTGTGGATGATCTCGCCCACCAGCAGCAGCCGCCGGTCGGGAAACTTGCGACGGGTCTGGTAGGCGTACTCCACCGCCCGCTCCACCCCGTAGCAGAAGCCGAACTCCTTGGCCAGGCGGATGGTGACGTCGTCCACCACGAGCGTGTAGTCGTGCTCGCGCAGCGTATCCACGACGAGCCCGTTGTAGTCGGCCGACAGCTCGCCCACCACGTCGGCCTTCAGGCCGAATCCCTTGCGAAAGTAGGTGGCGGGTACCTCGGGTGCGCTCATGCCTGAAATCTAGCGTGCCGGGGGTCCGGCCGGGGTCGGACCGCGTCGGACAGTCCCCACCCTCCGCCCGCTCGACCGAACTCTGCCGTTGCCAATGCCGAGCCCGTCGCGTCCTTGTTCGAGCGACGCCCGGTCTCGGCGCGCCGCCCCCTCCTCTAGCTTGTCCGCATGGCTCAGCAGGCCGACGCCGATTTCATCGCCCTCCAGCAGGTCCTGGCGGGCGAATACTCCCTTGATCGCGAGATCGGGCGCGGCGGCATGGGGGTCGTCTACCTGGCGCGCGAGGTGCGCCTGGCGCGTCCCGTCGCCATCAAGGTCCTCCCGCCCTCGCTCGCCGCGCGGCCCGAGCTGCGCGACGCGTTCCTGCGCGAGGCCCGCACCGCCGCGGCGCTCACCCATCCCAACATCGTCCCGGTCTACGCCGCCGGCGAACGGGGCGGGTTCGTGTACATCGCCATGGCCTTCGTGGAGGGCACCACCCTCGGCGAGCGGATCCGCTCGCGCGGTCCACTCCTGCCCGGCCAGGCCGCCCGCGTGCTGCGCGAAGTGGCCTGGGCGCTCGCGTACGCCCACGGCGCCGGCATCGTGCACCGGGACGTCACGGCCGAGAACATCCTGCTGGAGCGCGGCAGCGAGCGGGCGCTCGTCATGGACTTCGGCATCGCCAGCGCCATGCAGACCAACGCCCTCTCCGCCGACGGACGCGTGATGGGCAACGCGCACTACGTGAGCCCGGAGCAGGCGTCCGGCGAGCCGCTCGACGCGCGCAGCGACCTCTATTCGCTGGGAATCGCCGGATACTACGCGCTCACGGGCAGGCTTCCGTTCGATGGGCGGTCGAGCGCCGAGGTGGTGACGCAGCAGCTCACCGCGCAGGCGCCCTCCATCACGAGCGTGGCGCCCTCCGTGCCCCCACGCCTCGCCGCCGCCGTCGAGCGCTGCCTGCACAAGCTGCCCCTCCGCCGGTACCGCAACGCGGAGAGCTTCGCGGAGGCCATCGACCTGGCGTTCGAGCACGCGAAGGAGATCCCCGCGCCGCTCCGGTCGTGGATCAACCAGTCCGAGAAGGAGCTGCCGGCGCGCATCGCGTTCGTCGGCATCGGCGCCATGACGGGGATCAGCCTCGCCGTGCTCGAGGCGACGGTGGCGTGGCACCCGTCGTTCGCGACGATGGTGCTGGGATTTCTCACGCCCTTGACGGTCTTCACCGGCATGAGCTTCATCCCGAGCGTGAGCCGGCTCCGGCGCGTGCTCGGCGACGGGTACGTCGTCGACGACCTGCATTCGGCGATGCGAGAGCACCAGCTCGCGCGCGCCGAGGAGCTGGAGTACGAGCGCCGGCAGACCTCGCCGCGGTTCAGGACCGCGATGCGCGTCCTGTTCTGGTCGTCGATTGGCGGCACGGGTCTCGGCGCGTACATGGCGTGGCAGACGCAGGCGCTGTACGCCATGCGCGGCGTCGGGGCGCAGGTGCTGTGGGAGGCGGAAACTGTCGTGTACCTCACCGTGTGCACCTCGCTGGCCGGTCTCGCTGTCGGCGGCGTCGCACTCGGCGGCGAGTACGTCCGCCTGCATCTCGCCGACCGGCTCACCACCCGCGCGATCGCGTTCTGGAAGGGCAAGTGGGGCCGGCGCATCGCCCGCGTCGCCGCACTTGGCCTCAAGCCCGCCGAGCGGGCCACGCTGGGCATGCCCCTGCTCACGGAGATCGCGCTCGGGCGCGCGACGGACCACCTGTTCGACGCATTGCCGAAGGCGGCGCGCCGGGAGCTCGCCGCGCTGCCGGCGACGGTGCGAAAGCTCGAGGGAGACGCCGGCCGACTGCGCGACAGCATCGGCAAGCTGGATGACCAGCTCGCGATGTTCGATCGTGGGGGCGATGCCCTGCACGAGGACGAACGGCGCCGCGTGGCCGAGGAGCTGCGCGGCACGCGCGCCGCCGCCGCGGGCCGCCTGTCGGCTACCGTGACGGCGCTGGAGAACATCCGCCTGGACCTGCTGCGCCTCCAGATGGGGAGCGCGGGCATCGAGTCCGTGACCGCCTCGCTGGACGCCGCTCGCCGGATCGGGGACCAGATCGCCGAGACCCTGGCGGCGCAGGCGATCGTGGAGCAGCTGCTCGGCAGCAGTGCGGAGGAGATGCCTCGTCCCGACGAGACGGATACTCCGGTGGATGGTGTGGCCGCTGCCCATGCCTGAGCTGGTGCCCCTGCTTCGTCCGCCCGCGCTCCAGAAGGGAGACTCCATCGGCGTGGTCGCATCGTCCTACTCGCCGCGGGCGGGCTGGCTCGCGCGCGGCATCAAGGCCATCGAGCGCGCGGGCTACGGCGTGATCGTGGACCCCGAGCTTCACATGACGCGCCGCTACCAGAAGGCCGAGGACGAGCGCCGCGCGGCGAGCTTCACGCGCCTGTGGACCGACCCGCGCGTGAAGGCGCTGATCGGGGGCACCGGCGGATACGGTGCGGTGCGGATGCTGCCCTATCTCGATCCGGAAGTGTTCCGCAGCCATCCGAAGGCCTTCGTGGGCTACTCGGACATCACCGCGCTGCACCTCTGGCTCATGCGCCTGGCCGGCCTGCGCTCCTTTCATGGCCCCACGGTGGATGACCTCATCCCCAGCGCGCGGGACCTCACCACCGGCTCCATGTTCAGCGCCCTCACCACGCCGCGTCCCTCGGCGCGGTTCGGGCGTGGCGTCGCGCGCACCGTGAAGCCGGGCCGCGCCTCCGGACGCCTCGTGGGCGGCAACATGGCGATGGTGCAGCAGACCATCGGCACGCCCTACGAGATCGACACCACCGACGCGATCCTCTTCCTGGAGGAGGTGCGCGACCCGATGTCGTTCGTCGACGAGCGGCTGGTGCAGCTGCGCGCCGCCGGGCTGCTCGGGAAGGTGCGTGGCATCGTCTTCGGCCACCTCTCGCTGGACCGCTCCGAGGAAGACGAGTTCGAGGACTTCGTGCTGGACCTCGTCTCCGATCTGGGCGTGCCGGTCGTGATGGACTTTCCTGCCGGGCACGACAGTCCTAACTTGACCTTGCCCATGGGCACCGATGTCGAGCTCGTCGCCGAGGATGTGACGGGCTGGCTCACCTACCGGGAGGATGCGCTCCTCGCCACTCCCCTTCCCGCCGCCGAGCCGTGACCGTTGTGATGCCTGAGCAGTTCGACCTCGTCGTGATCGGCGCCGGCCCGGCGGGCGAGAAGGGCGCCGCGCAGGCGGCCTACTTCGGAAAGACGGTCTGCCTCATCGAGAAGGCGCCCAAGCCCGGCGGCGCCGCGGTCAACACGGGGACCATTCCCTCCAAGACGCTGCGCGAGACCTCGCTGTACTTCTCCGGCCTGCGGCAGCGCGGGCTGTACGGCATCGACCTGCGCGTGAAGCCCGACATCACCATCGGCGACTTCATGCGCCGCGAGCGGTCGGTGATCGAGACCGAGTGGCAGCGGATCGACGAGAACATCGCGAAGCACGGCATCACCACCATCCAGGGCGCGGCCTGCTTCACCGACGCCGCCACGGTGGAGGTCACGCGCTACGGCACCCCGCCGCGCCGCGTCTCCGGCCGCGCATTCCTCGTCGCCACCGGCTCGTCGCCGCAGGCCCCGCTCACCTACACCATCGACGACGAGGTGGTGGTCGACAGCGACTCCCTGCTCACCCTCCAGAAGATCCCGACCACGATGGTCGTGGTCGGCGGCGGGGTGATCGGCTGCGAGTACGCGTGCATCTTCGCGGCGCTCGGCGTGCGCGTCACGATCATCAACTCGCGCTCGCGCCTGCTGGACCACATGGACACCGACGTGAGCGACGCGCTGCGCCAGGCGATGACCGCGCGCCTCGGCATCACGGTGCTCGCCGAGGCCGAGGTCACGGATGTGGAGGTGGAGGACGGCCGCGCGCACCTCACGCTGTCCGACGACCGCGCGATCAGCACCGACCTCGTGCTGGTGTGCACCGGCCGCATGGGCAACTCCGGCGGCCTGGGCCTGGAGACGCTCGGCGTGCAGAGCGACGCGCGCGGCTTCCTGCGGGTGGACGCGCAGTATCGCACGACGGTGCCGCACATCTACGCGGCGGGGGACGTCATCGGCTTTCCCGCCCTGGCGTCGGTATCCATGGAGCAGGCACGCGTGGCGGTGTGCCACGCCTTCGACCTGAAGTACAAGCGCCGCGTCTCGGACGTCATGCCGTACGGCGTGTGGACGATCCCCGAGATCGCCACCGTCGGCGAGAGCGAGGAGACGCTGTCGTCGCGCGGCGTGCCCTTCGAGACCGGACGGGCGAGCTTCCGCCAGAACGCGCGCGGCCAGATCCTGGGCGACACGGAGGGCTTCCTCAAGCTCGTCTTCCATCGGGAAGACCAGCGGCTCCTCGGCGTGACGATCGTGGGAGAAGGCGCCTGCGAGATCATCCACGTGGGCATGACGGCGATCGCCTTCGGCGCGACGATCGACTACTTCATCCAGGCGGCGTTCAACTATCCGTCGCTGCACGACACGTACAAGTACGCGGCGTACGACGGCCTGCAACGGATGCAGCGTCGGCACGCCCGGGTCCCGGGCCTGCCGACGCTGCGCAACGTGGAGACGATCAGCGGCTGACCGGCGGTCAGCGCTTGGTGTCGCCCTTGTCGCCCTGTCCCTTGGGGACGGTCTTCTTCGCCTTCGTCCGCGAGTCGGCGGACAGCGAGCGCCCGACGTCGACCTGCTGCTCCGTGAACCGCCCGTTCTCGTCGCGGCGGATGTAGCGCTTGTCGCCTTTGTTCGGCTCGATCAGCTCACGCTTGCGCATCGGTCAGAAGCTCCGGTTGAGGGTTACCGTTCGTTTCGCATAGAGAGTGCCGGACGAGCGTCGGGCGCTCGCGGCTCCGCCGCGGGCTTGCCGCTCGGTCGGCGTGAAACGCCTCCCTTGGCGGGCGGCTGCGGCTGCTGCTGCGCAGCGGCGCCGCTACGCCTTGGCGGGCGCTCGCGATGCTCGCTTGGCGGGAAACCTTCGAGCAGTACCGCCAAGGGCGGCGTCGCCACCCGCCAAGGGTCGCGTTCCGCGCGACCCGCGCGTCAAGGCGCGCTACGCGCGCCGCCCGGCCACACTTTCGTTCTGTGTCGCGCGGCTTTCGCACGGTTTCCGCAGGTCGCCATGTCGCACCAGCGGCGGCCCCCGTTCCGGGTCTCGTCCTGGAAGACGCGGCCGCAGCGATCGCCCGCACAGCGGCGCACGCGCGTCAGCTCGCCGAGGATCAGGGCGTCCGCCGCGCTCTCGACGACGGGGATGAGCAGGCCGGCGAAGGCGTCGCCGACGGGGACGAAGGCGCGCGCGAACGACCCGTCGGCGCGAAGCTCGACACGCCGCGTTCCCGCGCTGCGCCCGAGCACGCGGTTGATCTCGGAGAGTGCCTCCAGGCGCGCGTCGCGGACGTGCTCGCCCCGCTCGGCGAGCGTGCGCAGCACGGCGCGCACCCGGCGCGCGTCGCCGAGCGCGGCGAGG
>JAQBPZ010000257.1 GCA_028287225.1 Gemmatimonadota bacterium | reverse complement strand
CGCGCGCGGCCGGCACCGCACCGGCCGCCGTCGCCCCCGCCGTCGCCGTCCGCGCCGCCGAGGCGCCCGTGATCGACGGCAGCGAGGCCGATGCGATCTGGCGTACGGCGCCGGCCACCACGGAGTTCGTGGAGTTCTCGCCGAACGAGGGGAAGGCGCCGCGCTTCGCCACCTCGTTCAAGGTGGCGTACGACGACCGCAACCTGTACGTGTTCGTCCGGGCCTTCGACCCGCACCCCGACAGCATCATGACCGCGCTCACTCGGCGCGACGTGCGCGGGCCGTCGGACCAGCTGAAGGTGATGATCGACGCGTACCACGACCGCCGCTCCGGCTTCGAGTTCGCGGTCAACCCGCTGGGGGTGAAGCGCGACTACGCCATGTACAACGACACCGACGAGGACGGGTCGTGGGACGGCGTGTGGGACGTGGGCACGCGCATCGATTCCGTGGGCTGGACGGCGGAGTTCCGCATCCCGTTCTCGCAGCTTCGCTACGCGACGCAGCCCGAGCACGTGTTCGGCTTCGCCGTGTGGCGCGACATCGAGCGCTACAAGGAGCGCGCGAGCTGGCCGCTCTACAGCTCGAAGAAGCGCGCGACCGTCTCGCAGCTCGGGCTGCTCACCGGCGTGCACGACATCACCCCCTTCCGGCGCCTGGAGCTCACGCCCTATACCGTGGCGAAGAGCTCGTCGGTGCCCTTCTCCGACGCGCTGCCCGGGGAGGCGCGGTGGGGCCGCTCGCAGCGGCTCTCCATGGGCGCGGACCTCAAGTACGGCGTCACGCCGAACCTCACGCTCGACGCCACGGTGAACCCCGACTTCGGGCAGGTGGAGGCCGACCCGTCGGTCGTCAACCTCTCCGCCTTCGAGAGCTTCTTCGAGGAGCGGCGCCCCTTCTTCATCGAGGGCACGGGGCTCTACAACTTCAGGGTCAACTGCAACTCCGTGAACTGCGGGGGCGAGGGGCTGTTCTACTCGCGGCGCATCGGGCGCACGCCGCAGCTCTTCGGCGCGTACGCCGGCGATGGGTCGCAGAACGTCACGCCGATCGTGGGCGCCGCGAAGCTCACCGGCCGCGTCGCGGACGGCCTGAACGTCGGCGTGCTCGAGGCGGTCACCGACCGCGTGCGCGGCACGCTGGACCGCACCACCGAGCCGCGCACGAGCTACACCGTGCTCCGCGCGCAGCAGGACCTGCGGCACGGCGAGACGAGCGTCGGCATCATCGGCACCGGCGTGCGGCGCGCGCTGGACCAGTGGAGCGAGGGCGCCCTGCGGCGCGATGCGTACGTCGGCGGGGCCAACCTCCGCCACCGCTGGGGCCCGAATCAGTGGGAGGTCACCGCCAACGCCACGGGGAGCGTCGTCCGCGGCGCCGCGGAGACGATCCGCGCCACGCAGACGAACGGCGTGCACTTCTACCAGCGCCCGGATGCGGGCCTTGCGGTGGATCCCACCCTGACCTCGCTCACCGGCGACGAGCAGCAGGTCACGTTCGGCCGCATGGGCGGGAGCACGGTGCACTTCCAGACGGCGTGGGACCGGCGCTCGCCCGGCTTCGAGATCAACGACCTGGGCTACCTGCGCCGCGCCAACCAGCAGACGTTCAGCAACTGGCTGGGGCTCAGCTTCAACCGGCCCACCCGCGCCTATCGGCGCCTGGCGGGCAACTTCAACGCGTGGAGCTACTGGACCGACAGCGACCGGCTCGTGACCGAGCGCGCCGTCAACACCAACTGGCGCGTGACGCTCCCCAACAACATGGCGCTGAACAGCAGCGGCACGCTCTCCCGGCTCGGCACCACCTTCTGCGACAACTGCGCGCGCGGCGGGCCGGCGATGCGCGTCTCACCCGCCGCCAACTGGAGCTTCACCGTGGTGGGCGACGACCGCCGCCGGGTGGTCCCGGTGCTGTCGTACTATACCCAGTCCAGCGACGGCGGGCGGTCGCGCGCCCACAGCGTGAGCCCGTCCGTGTCGCTCGTCCCGATGTCGCAGCTCCAGCTCGACCTCAGCGTGGACTGGAGCATCAACCGCGACAACGGCCAGTGGATCGGCAACTTCACCGACCTCGCGGGAGCGCGCCACTTTGCCTTCGCGCGGCTCTCGCAGGAGACGCGCTCCCTCGGCCTCCGCGCGAGCTACACGGCCACGCCCACGCTCAGCTTCCAGCTCTACACCGCGCCCTTCGTGAGCCGCGGCACGTTCAGCGACGTGCGCGAGCTGAGCGCGACGCCGCGCGCCGACCGCTACGAGAGCCGCTACGCCGCGTACACCGCGCCCGGTGGCAACCCGGCCGGCTTCGACGTGCTCCAGCTCCGCTCCAACAGCGTGGTGCGCTGGGAGTTCCGCCCGGGCTCCACCCTCTTCGCCGTCTGGACCCATGGGCGCGACGGGTCGGACCGCTTCCAGGACCGGAGCTGGCGCTCCGAGTACGACGACCTGCTCGCGCTGCACCCGGCCAACACCTTCCTCCTGAAGATGGCCTACTGGATGAACGCGCGCTGACGCGGGGCGCGGGGGGACTCACCCTTCGTCGAGATGCCGCTGCTGCGCGTGGCCGCGCTTGTTGTCCTGCTGCTTCGGCGCGTCCACGTGCATCGAATCCACCGGGCTCCGTGCGCCGCCCGCGCCGCCGCGCGCCTGCGCGCGGTCCTGGGCTTCCCGCGGCGCCCCCTCCGCCGGTACCTCCTCGTCGCCCGACGCCGTCCGCTTGGGATCCGCCTTGTCGCTCGGCATGTGTCGTCTCCGGGTTGATGGTTGGTGACACGTCGTGCAGCCCACATGCCACGCGTCCATCAGGGCGCCGGCGTCCGTGGTCTGCGACCTGCACCGCGGGCACCGCGTACGGTCGCCACCCACGCGGAGGTCCCGATTCATCTCGTCCAGCTGCTGCTGCCGGTCCACGACAACCACGGGCAGGCCTTTCCGCCGGCGACGTACGCGCCCCTGCGGAACGAGCTCACCGAGCGCTTCGGCGGCCTCACGGCGTACACGCGTGCCCCGGCGCACGGGCTCTGGGCGGATGAGGACGGCCCGCCTCGCCACGACGACGTCGTGGTGTGGGAGGTGATGGCCGAGTCCATCGACCGGGCCTGGTGGGCGCGCTTCCGCGCGGGGCTCGAGCGCCGGTTCGCGCAGGACGAGATCGTGATCCGGGCCCAGGAGATGGAGCGCCTCTAGCGGCACGCTGAAACGGGGCCGGGCGCCGGGCGTCCTCCTCGCGATGCCATCCTCCGCCGTCCGTCGCCGCCTCTGCGCCGCCGCCGCCCTCGTCGCGTGCGTGCCCGTCATCGCCATCGCCGCGAGCGGGCTGCGCCATCCACGCGCCGACCGCGCCTGGATCGAGCCGCACGCGCGCATGCCCGCCGTGCGCCTCGAGGGACACCTCGCGCGGGTGTCGGACGTGCGCGACTTCCACTTCGCCGGCGCGGGCCGGTACACGCCGGCGTACCATGACCGGGTCTACGACCTGGACAAGCTGGTCTCCGCCGCCTTCGTGCTCACGCCATTCTCCGCGAGCTGGCGCGGCCCCGCGCACAGCTTCGTCACCTTCGGCTTTGCCGACTCGCAGTTCGTCTCCATCTCCGTGGAGGCTCGGCGCGAGCGGGGCGAGGAGTACGGGCTCGTGGGCGGGCTGCTCAATCGGTATGAGCTGATCTACGTGGTGGGCGACGAGCGCGACGTGATCGGCCAGCGCGCGAGCTATGGCGCCGACCCGGTGTACCTCTACCCCATCCGGGCGCCGCGCGAGCGCATCCGGCAGGTGTTCGTGGAGATGCTGCGCCGGGCCGAGGCGCTGCGCGAGCATCCGGAGTTCTACAACACGCTCACCAACAACTGCACGTCCAACGTGATCGCGCACGTGAATCACGTGACGCCGCACCGGATCCCCGGGGGCCTCGCGACGATCCTGCCCGGCTACACCGACGAGGTGGCGCTGCGGCTCGGCCTGATCGACACCGAGCTGGATCTCGCGGGAGCCCGCACGCGCTTCCGCATCAACGAGCGCGCGCGCCGCTTCGCGAACGCCCCCGACTACTCGTTCCGCATTCGCGGCGACGATCCGCTGTCGGCGACCCGGATCGCGGAACCGCAGACGCTTTGGCGGCCGGGAGTCACCCGCTAACATTCCAGCGACACCCAACACCACGCGAGGTCCAATGTCCTGGGAAGAAGGCAAGCCGAGTCGGAACGAGAACGAGTGGTTCGCGCGGCGCGATGCGGAGTGGCTCCGCGAACAGCGCCTCCAGCTCGACGCGCGGCGCGCCGACCAGCCGGCGGGCATGCGCTGCCTGCGGGATGGGACGGAGCTGACCGAGCGGGTCTACGGACACCTGCGGATCGACGTCTGCCCCACCTGCCATGGCGTGTGGCTGGATGCCGGTGAGCTGGAGCTGCTCGTGCACCTCCCGTCGGCGACGATCGAGCAGGTGGTTCGCGAGGTGGGCTCGGCGCCCGGCACCGCGTGAGGGCTCGGCCTGGCGGAGCAACCCTCCGCTAGGCGACCGCCGCGTCGTCCGCGGCGTCCGGACGCCGCAGCCGCGGGGAAGGAACCTGGCCGTCGGGCGCGCCCACCAGCCGCGTGACCATGGCCACGACGTCGAACGGATCGCACGGCTTCGCGATGAACGCGTCGCAGCCCGCAGCCCGCGCGTCGGCCTCGATGCCATCGTACGAGTAGGCCGTCATGTTGATGATGATGGTGCCGGCCGTGGCGGGATCCGCCCGCAGGCGGCGCGTCGCCTCCCAGCCCGTGATGCCGGGGAGCAGGTAGTCCATGATGATCAGCGCCGGCAGGCGCGCGCTGGCCAGGGCCACCGCCTGGAGGCCGTCCGTCGCCTGGAGCACCACGAACCCGCGGTGCGTGAGCAGGCGGCTGATGACGTAGCGACTGTCGTCGTCGTCGTCCGCGATGAGGACGACCGGTCCGGGCTTCTCCATGCAGGCTCCGACTGACGAATGCGGCGCGGGCACTCCGCGTCGTGGCGGTATACTGTCCGCGCACCAGGCTCCGGTCAGCACCGACGGCGTCACATGGCAAGAACGTCACCAGTCACCGGGGCAGCCCCGGGCACGCGCCGGCGCGAGGGTGTGGATGTTGCCCCTCCCCGAGCGCCACGACCTTCGAGGATCATGAGCCAGACCGTCACGCCGCAGTTGAGCATCGCCAGGATGCAGGGCCCATCCGCCCCGAGCGCCGCCCCCGCACCGCCCGTGGCCGCGGGCGCGCTCGCCAGCGTCTTCCGGCCCGCCGGCGGCGCCGTGGAGGTGGACCTCACCCCCGAGCGCGTGGCCCAGGCCATGGGCGAGGAGGGGCTCCTCTGGGTGGACCTGGACGTCTCGAAGCCCGAGCAGGCGGCGATGCTCAAGGACGTCTTCCACTTCCACCCGCTGGCGGTGGAGGACGCGCTCAACCCGGTGAGCCGCGTGAAGGTGGACGAGTATCCCACCTTCCTGATCGTGATCGCGCGCGTCGTCGCCTTCTGCGAGGAGACGCCCGACCCGTACGACCTGGACACGGCGAACCTCACGGTGTTCCTCACGCCGCGCGCCGTCGTCACCGCGCACACCCAGTCGTCGCCCATCGTGCGGCAGCTCGTGGACCGGGTCCGCACCAACCCCGACCTGCTGGATCGCAGCCCGGCCCGCATCGCGCACCTCGCGCTGGACCTCGCGGTCGACGCCTACTTCCCGGTGCTCGACTCGCTGGACCAGTTCGTGGACGACCTGGAGCAGCGCGTCTTCGGCCAGTTCGACGAGCAGCTGCTCCAGGAGATCTTCCAGGTGAAGCGGCTCGTGATCTCCCTGCGGCGCTTCCTGGCCCCGCAGCGCGACGTGCTGAGCCAGCTCACGATGCGTCCGTCGCCCTTCCTGCCCCCGGAGGCCCAGCTCTACTTCCGCGACGTGTACGACCACATGCTGCGCATCACCGACGCGCTGGACAGCTACCGCGACCTGCTCAGCAGCACCCTCGACAGCTATCTCACCCAGATCTCGAACCGTCTCGGGGCCGTGTCGAAGGGCCTCGCGGTGGTCGGCGCGCTGAGCGTGCCGTTCGTCGTCATCGCCGGCGTGTACGGGATGAACTTCGAATACATCCCGCTCCAGCACCATCCATACGGCTTCGAGATCATGCTGGGCCTCCAGCTCCTGCTGGGCGTCGGCCTGCTGATGATCCTCCGCCGCCGCGGCTGGCTCTAGCGCGGCGCGCCACACGCCGGGGTGCGGTATGATTCGGTCATGCGGCAGCCGATCATCGCGTATCATCAGGACGACGAAGGGCACTGGGTCGCGGACCTCGCGTGCGGCCATTCGCAGCACGTGCGGCACGACCCGCCCTGGCAGCAGCGGCCGTGGGTCGTCACGGAAGCGGGACGCGCCACGATGCTGGGCACCCTGCTGGACTGCGTGCGGTGCGATCGCGGCGAAAGGCGCGCGTGACGACGTCGGGGCGCGGCCGCCTCGTCCTCACCGCCGTGCCGGTCACCGTGGCCCGCGCGGGCGGCTGAGGGGGCAGGGTGGTGCGGGAGCCCGCCTGGCCGGCTCCCGCACCCAGGGGGTCAGCTCGAGCGGCCGTCGCCGCGCGGCGGGTGCACCGTGCGCTCCACGTTCTCGCGGTTCTCGGCGATCAGGTCGGCCACGTGGGCGCCGTGCTGTCCCGCCTGCGGGCCGATGTCGGCGATCGCGCCGCCGAGGCGCACGTCGTCGCGAATGAACTCCGCGCCCTGCGGATCGGTCTGCAGGTCGTCCACGTCAGCCTGGACCACCTTGAAGTGTCCATCGAGGTCACGTCCATTGTGCGGCTTGTTTCGTTCGGACATCCGTCATTCTCCAGCGTTGAGGTCGACGGTACAGGAAGCAAGCATCACACCGCCGCCACGCCTGACCTCGCCAGGTGACCGCCACTCCCGCTCGTGGTGGACTGCGGGCATGTTGGCACGCCCGAGTGGCCAGGCTGCGGGCCACGGTCATGCCATCGACAACCGGACCAGGAGGCGCGCGTGAAGGCAGCACGGCACACGGCGCCTCCGGCGACCCTGCCCGGCGCGCGCAGCGCGCGGGGGTTCCCTGCGGTGAGCGAGGCGGCATCGGTGCCCACGCTCACGCTCCGGGCACGCCGCTGATGCCCGCACGTCGCAGTCCCCTCGATCGCCTGCGCGAGCGCTGCCTCGCCCTGCCCGAGGCCCACGAGGTGCCGGCGTGGGGCGAGCCCACCTTCCGCGTGCGGAAGAAGATCTTCGCGATGTATGCCAGCGCCTCCACGCATCATGGCCAGGGGCGTCCGGGCGTCTGGTGCAAGTCCACGCTGTTCACGCAGGATCAGATGCTGCGCGCCGAGCCGGAGCGCTATTTCCGGCCGCCGTACGTGGGACCCAAAGGCTGGATCGGCGTATTCCTCGATGGACGCCCCGACTGGGCGGCGCTCGACGCCGTGCTGCGCGACGCCTGGCGGCTCACCGCGCCGAAGCGCCTGCTCTCCACGCTGGACGCGGACTGAGTCCGGCACGACATCCATTCACCGGAGGCCACATGGCATTCGATCTCTTCGCATCCGGATCACGGCAGCAGCGGCTGGGCATCGCCGTGCTTCGCGTGGTGACCGGCATCGTGTTCGTGATGCACGGCTACCAGAAGGTCTTCGTCTACGGCTTCGCCGGCACGGCGGGGGCGTTCACCAAGATGGGCATCTTCATGCCGTCGGTGATGGGCCCCTTCATCGCCCTGCTCGAGCTGTTCGGCGGCCTCGCGCTGATCATCGGGCTGCTCACGCGCCTGGCCGCACTCGGGCTGGCGTTCGACATGCTCGGCGCCATCCTGATGGTGCACCTCGCGGGCGGGTTCTACCTGCCCTCGGGCTACGAGTTCGCGCTCACCCTGCTCGCCGCCTGCGTCGCGCTGGTCCTCGCCGGGCCGGGCAGCCCGTCGGCCGACGATGCGATCGCGTCGCGCCGTCCGGGGCCGCTGGGCACGCGCGGCACCGTGGCGCGCTAGCCATGCGTCTCCGGGAGGGCTCGCGATGACCACGACGCTCGGCATCCCCGCCCCCACGTACCGCCTGCCCGCAGGGACGCACACCGGCGTCGTGCGCCTGCAGGTCGCGGATCTGGACCGCTCGCTGGCGTACTACCAGGACGTCATCGGCCTGCACGTGCTGCAGAACGAGCACCGCGTGGCGCTGCTGGGCGTGCGCGGCGGCCCGGCGCTCGTGGAGCTGCACGAGCACCTGGGCGCCGTCCCGGCGCCACTCCAGCGGCGGCTCGGGCTCTATCACTTCGCCATCCTGCTCCCCGACCGCGCGTCGCTCGGCCGGTTCATCACGCACCTCGCCGCCAGGGGCGAGCGGGTCGGCGCGTCGGACCACCTGGTGAGCGAGGCGCTCTACCTGCGCGACCCGGACGGCCTGGGCATCGAGGTGTACGTGGACCGGCCGGCGGCGTCCTGGCAGTCGCGCGACGGCGAGATCCGCATGGACACCTCGCCGCTGGACGTGGAGGACGTGGTGCGCGTGGCGCACGGCGCGCCGTGGACGGGCGTGCCCTCGGGGACGGTGATCGGCCACGTGCACCTGCACGTGGGAGACCTCGCCGAGGGCGAGCGCTTCTTCCATGCGGCGCTCGGCCTGGACAAGGTCGTGTGGAGCTATCCGGGCGCGCTCTTCCTGAGCGCGGGCGGGTACCACCACCATCTGGGCACCAACACCTGGGCGGGCGGCTCGCCGCGCCCACGTGCGGGCGACGCCAGGCTGCTCGAGTGGACCCTCGTGCTACCGAGCGCCGAGGACGTCGAGCGCGCGTCGGCGAGCCTCCGCGACGCCGGCCACGAAGTCGTCGACGGCCGCGTCGTCGACCCATGGGGCACCACGCTGCGTATTGTCCACGAGTCCCCGGTGGAGCGGCTCCAGCCGGATTCGCCGAGCCTCCATCGCTGACAGGCCGGCTTTCGCGACAGCTTCAACGCAGAGGGCGCAGAGGGAACGACGAGGGCGCAGAGGGGAGCTGCTCCGGCGCACCTCCCACCCCTCCTCTGTGCCCTCTGTGACCTCTGTGGTAAAACGCTGTTGAAGTGCATTTAACCACAGAGGACACAGAGGACGCGGAGGACAGCTTCGGGTTGTTGCAGTCCTCTGCGTCCTCGCCGTTCCCCACGGCGTCCTCTGCGTTGAAGCTGTTGCGTCCTCGCCGTTCCCCTCGGCGTCCTCTGCGTTGAGGCAGTTGCCGTTGGCGTGCAGCAGCAGTTGTGATTGGATGTCAGATCCGCGAGCTTGCATCGGGGTCTGTTCGGGCGTCACCGGAGAGTGAGTCGTGCTCAGCTTGTCGTCGTTGGCCGGATGGGAGGAGGCGGTGCTCGCCAGCATCGCGGCGGCCGTGGGGACTGCCGAGGAGCGCTATCGGCAGATCGAGCGCTCGGGGATGTATGGCGAGTATCCGGCGATCGTGAGCGCGTACGTGGAGCTGTTCGACGATCCGGAGTCGGCGCTCGAGGCGCTCAAGCGCGCGCTCTTCCTGGTCTGGCGGAGCGCGATGTTCTCCCCCGACGTCACCGGGATCGGCGCGCTTCCCGAGTCCACCGCGCGCGTGGTGCTCGAGCGGCTGGACGCGGCCATCCGCGGCGACGAGGCCGACGAGGAGCTCGCCTGGATGCTCGCCTGGTATCGCGACACCGGCGAGTTCGCGCTGGAGCTGCTGGGGGCCACGCCGCGCGTGCTGCGCTGGGAGTCGGACGTGGAGCCGGATGCCTGGCGTCGCCTCGGCATCACCCCGCACCTGATGCGGCGGCGCGGGCAGATGGGGCTGTACTGGATGGCGCTCGTGACCGCGGACCCCTGAAACACGACCGGCGTGCCCAGGGGCACGCCGGTCGTTAGGGGGTCGATCGAATTGTCAGGTTGTCGCGGTGGTCTCGGCGGGCGCGCCTTCCACCTTCGGACGGCGGCCCCAGTGACTGCGGGGCTCCACGGGACGGGCCCGAACCTCCAGCAGGTTC
>JAQBPZ010000252.1 GCA_028287225.1 Gemmatimonadota bacterium | reverse complement strand
ACCCGCTCGCCCCGCCGGCACCACGTGGAGTAAATGTTACTCGTTACTCGTTACTCGTTGCTCGTTACTCGTTACTCGTTGCTCGTTGCTCGTTGCTCGTTGCTCGTTGCTCGTTGCTCGTTGCTCGTTGCTCGTTGCTCGTTGCGCGTATTGGTACCTCGTACCGGTCGCGCAGCATCTCGGCCATCGGGGTCCACACGGCGGTCATCAGCTCGTGCCGATGCTCGTAGTCGAAGCCGGCGGTCTCCACGCGCGGCAGCAGGTGCACGTGCACGGTGCCGGGCCGGATCGTCCACGAGCCCCTCCGCATCACCTCGCGCGCGCCGAAGACGACGACGGGGACCACGGGCGCCTTCGCCGCGATCGCGAGCACGAACGGTCCCTTCTTGAAGGGCCGCAGATGGTAGTCGTCGCCGCGCGTGCCTTCGGGACAGACGACGACGCTGCGCCCGTGCGTGATCTCCTGCGCGACGCTCTCGTATGCCTCGAACGCCGACTTCCGGTTGTCGCGCGAGAGGAAGACGACGCCCGCGCCCTCCGCGCCCCAGCCGAAGATCGGGATGCGCCGCAGCTCGGCCTTCGCCACGAAGGTGTAGCGCGGCAGCACGGTGGCGAGCGCGAAGATGTCGAACCAGCTCACGTGGTTGCTGGCGTACACGACGCCCCGCGCACGGCCGATCTGCTCGCCGCCGTGCAGCACGACGCGCGCGCCGGCAGCGCGGCAGATGACACGCGCCCAGGTCCGCATGCACCACTGCTGCACGTGACGCTCCTCGGGAAACACGCCCAGCACGTGCGCCGCCACGGCGACGGGTGCGAGCAGGATGGTCATCACCGCGACGGCGATGCCTGTGAGGAGGGTCCGCATGCTACGAAAAGTGGTCGTGGCCGCGAGGCTGGTCAACGCGGCTCGCCCCCTTGATCGCGATGCCGGTGCCGTCGCACGCGACGCCGATCCGCGTGAGCGGCACCCCGAAGCGCTGCTCGAAGGTCACGACGTCCACCCCGGTCGCCTCCGGGAAGGCGACGATCAGCTCGTACTCCTCGCCCCCGGAGACGGCTTCGTCGAGCGACACGCCCTTCACGCACGGGAGCGCATCGAGGTCCAGCTCGAGCCGCACCCCGCTCGCCTGCGCGAGATGCCCCGCATCGGCCACGAGCCCGTCGGAGATGTCGATCGCGGCATGGCACCCGGCATCCACGAGCCACCGCGCCTCGGCGATGCGCGGGCGCGGCGCGGCGAAGCGCGCCCGGTGCTCCACGCGTGGCGTGCTCCCCTCCATCCAGGCCCGTACGGCGGCGCGCGGGCCACCGAGCCGGCCGGTCACGTAGAGCACGTCCCCGGTGCGCACCCCGCCCCGCTCCAGCGGCCGCGCCGCGGTACCCAGCACGGTGAGCGTGAGCGAGAGCTCCTTCGCGCGCGAGAGGTTGCCGCCCACGATCGGACACCCGGCGGCCGCTGCCGCATCCCCGACCCCGCGCGCGATGGCGACGAGCGACCGGGACCAGTCCTGCGGCACGCCGAGTCCGAGCAGGAGTCCCAGCGGCAGCGCTCCCATCGCGGCCAGGTCGCTGAGCGCGGCGACCGCCGCACGGAAGCCGATCTCCTCGGGCTTCAGCCACTCGCGCCGGAAGTGCACGCCCTCCACGGTGGCGTCGGTGCTCACGACGAGCCGCTGGCCGGCCGGAACGTCGAGGATCGCGGCGTCGTCGCCGATGCCACTCGCGCGCGCGCCCCAGACCTGGAGCATCGTCCGGATGGCGTCGAACTCGCGCCCCTCGCCCATCGCGAGATGCGCGTCGGTCATGCGCGCTCCTCGCCCACGGCGGGAAGCTCGGCCAGCACCGGCGGCCGGCCGCCGCGCACCGCCAGGCTCCAGGCGCCCGGCAGCGCCGCGACCACGTCGTCCAGCGTGTAGCCGCGCACCTGCCGGGCGCTGACGTCCCGCGCGGCGCGGCCGTGCGCATACGCCGCGAGCGATCCGGCCAGCGCCGCGTCCTGAACCTGCGCGAGCAATGCCGCGGCGACCCCGCCGAGCACGTCGCCCGATCCGCCGGTGGCGAGGATCGGCGTGCCCTCCGCGATGCAGCACACCTCGCCGGTTCGGCCGGCGACGACGGTCGGCACGCCCTTGAGCAGCACGGCCGCGCCTGTGATGCGCGCCAGCTCGACGGGCGCGTCGAAGCGCCGCGCGAGCACGTCCTCCGGATCCAGTCCGGCAAGCCGCGCGAACTCGAGCGGGTGCGGCGTGAGGAGCGCCTCGCGCCCGCGCAGCAGCGCGCCGAGCGCACCCGCGTCGCCGGCGAATGCATTGAGCGCGTCCGCGTCCAGCACCACCGGGCCGTGGAACCCCGCGAGCACGCGCTCCACCACGGCGCGCGCATCCTGCGTCCCGAGGCCCGGGCCCACCAGCACGACGTCCGCCCACTCCCCGAAGCTCGCGCGCACGCCGTCGGCGTCGGCAGGCCACTCGGCAGTCAGCGCGGCCGGCACCGCGGCCTGCACGGTCGGGAGCGACGCCGGCGACGCGACGCACTTCACCATCCCCGCGCCGCTCCGCAGGGCGCCGCGCGCC
>JAQBPZ010000246.1 GCA_028287225.1 Gemmatimonadota bacterium | reverse complement strand
GGGCGCGTGGCGGCGGCGCACGCGCCGCACCCGGCGCAGCGTTGCCGGCACGGGGGCCAGCGCCAGGAGCAGCCAATACGACGGATGGTCGATGATGGGCGCCGTCCGCTCGGCGCGCAGCTCGGTGCGGATCGGCAGCCGCGATGCCACCGCGGTGTCCGCGCTCGCGAGGCTGGCGGCCGCGACGTCCAGCCCGAGCGTCTCCGTGAGCGCGAGCTCGTAGGACGCACGCGCGGGATCGAAGTACGGGTAGCGGATCGCGGGGATCTCCACGTGTCCCGCGAGGCGCGGCGTGAGCAGCCAGTCGAACTCCTTGGCGCCCGTCACCCGAGCGTGCGACGTGTCCACCTCCACGCGCTCCGGGCCGGGCGCCACGGCGGCCCACGAGAGCTCGAGCGGCGGACGCGGGAAGAGCTTCACGTTGCCCATCCCCTCCACGCGCAGCGTCAGCACCAGCGGATCGCCCATGCGCGCCGACGACGCCTCCAGTCGCGCGGACGCGCGGAGCTCGCCGACCGCGCCGGCGTAGTCGGCCGGACGGCCCGCAACCGGCGGATCGAGCGCGACGATGGCCACGCTGTCCGTGCGCAGCTCGCGTGTCTCCTCGCGCGAGAAGAACGAGGTGGACACGGGCAGCGCATACGTCAGCACCGCCGGCGGGATCGCGGTGCGCCCCGGAAAGAGGGGGAAGAGCGCGCGCCGGTACGTGAGGCTCTCGAAGCAGTGCACGCCGCTGCGCGCCACGGGGGGCGGCGGCTCCACGTCGTACGCGAGCACGGCCGGCATGTCCGGCGGGAAGAAGGTGGGGTTGCGCCGCAGCCGCCGGCGCGCCGCCGCGTTCAGCTGCACGTCCACGACGTAATCGACCTGCTGCCCGACGTAGAGCGTGTCCGCGCCGGAGCCCCCGCGGCCGTCGTCGAGGCGGGCGCGCACCAGCACCCGCGGCTCGTCGTCATCCTGCGACGCCTCGCGAACCGTGACGGCGAGCGGTGCAGACGACGCGTGCGCGGCGCCGGCCACGGCCACGATCCCCGGCACCCGCACCCGCCCCGTGACGTGCGTGGCCACCAGGAAGGTGGCCTCGGTGAGCGTGAAGGGGTTGCCACTTCCGTCGTCGTCGCGCCGCGAGGTGGACGTGGCGCGCAGGAGCTGGAACCCGCCGCCCGCGGGAAAGCTCAGGCGTGGCGCCGCGGAGCCGGGCGCGCGCGCCGCGACGCTGACCTCGATGGGCGCGCACGCGGTGGCCGTGTCGGGTGCATGCGCGATGACGGCGAGCTGCGCCGCGAGCATCCACCCGATCACGACCCCCTCACCAGTCCTTTCCGCCCGGCGGCGGCTCCGGCCTGTTGGACTTCTGCCGCTTGCTCTGCACCTCGCGCTCCTCGCGCTCGGCGCTGCCCAGCAGCTGCTCGGCCTGGCGCTGGGCGAGCGTGGGCTGCGGCTTCGGCTGGTCCTGCGAGGGGGCCTGCGAGGAGTTCGACTGGCCGCCGCCGCCCCCGCCGCCGCCGCTCTTCTGCTTCCGGAGCGCGAGCTCGTAGTTCCACTTCGCGTCCGCGTCGGCGGGACGCTGGAGCAGGACGAGCTTGTAGAGCGCCAGCGCCTGCTTGAGCGGGGCATCGGCGGAGTCGCCCTTCGCCGCGAGACCAAGGGTCAGGTGCGCAAGGCCGGCGTTGAACCGGGCGCGGTACTGCGTTTCCGCGTCCGCCTTCTCGGCCGCCTTCTCCAGGATGTCCGCCGCCACCGCCACCGAGTCGGCGGAGGAGTCGGCCGCCAGCAGCGCGGTGCCGAGGTTGTACATCGCGCCCGGGGAGCGGTCGCCCGCCGTCACCACCGCGCGGAAGCCGCTCGCCGCACGCGCGTAATCCTTGGCCTGGTATGCGGCGAACGCGTCGCTCGCCGCGTGCGACGGCTGGCAGCCGGTGAGCCCGAGCACGGCCACGAGCATGGCCGCCATGGCGGTCTGCGCCGCCGCTGCCCGGCGCCGCTGGCGGCCACGCCGGCCCCCGAGTACGGTGTCGAGCCAGAGGAGCAGGATCGCGGGGAGCAGGAACCACTGGTAGCGCGGCGTGAGGTTCTCTCCCGTCTGCGTGGCGCGCGCGCGCGTGCGCAGCCGCGAGAGCGCGCCCTTGATGCGCGCCGCCTTGTCGGTGGCCTCCGCGGGGATGAACGTGCCCCCCGCCGCCTCCGCGGCCGCCTGGAGGAGCGCCGGGCTGTAGCGCGTCACCACCACCTGTCCCTGGTCGTCGCGCTTCTCCACGGTCGTGTGCCCCACGCGGATCGGGATGGTGCTGCCCTGGGTGGTGCCGAAGCCCACCGTCACGAGGCTGATTCGCTGCGCCGCCGCCTGCTGCGCCGCGGCGATCAGCTCCTCGCGCGGCTCGAACCCCTCGCCGTCGGAGAGCACGACCAGCGCCCGGTCCGCCCCGCTCTTCGCGATGGAGAGGAGGCTGGTGCCCTGCGTGATCGTGCCCGCGAGCGAGGTGCCCGCCTGCCCCACGACGCTGGGGTCGAGGTTGTCCAGGAACAGGTCGAGCGCGCCGGCGTCCACGGTGATGGGCGTGAGCACGTAGCTGCGGCCGGCAAACGCGAGCAGCCCCACCCGGTCGCCGGGACTGATCGCCCGCAGCCGGCGAATCTCCTGCTTCACCCGCTCCAGCCGCGACGGCTTCTCGTCGGTGGCCAGCATGGAGAGGGACGCATCCACCGCGATCACGAGATCGACGCCGCTCGTGGTGACCGTGGTGCGCTCGAAGCCCCAGCGCGGGCCGGCGATCGCGAGCCCCGCGAGAGCCGCGGCAAGAGCCAGGCGCACCGCGCGCCAGCCGCTGCCGTCCAGCGTGGTGGCGGGCACCAGGCGCTTCACCACGTCGAGCGCGCCGAGCCGGCTGAGCCGCTCCACGCGATGACGCCGCGAGCGGTGCAGCAGGAACACGAGCACGATCGGCAGCAGCACGGCGAGCGGCAGCAGCCAGGGCAGCTCGATCAGGGAGAGGTCCACCCTCATGGCAGCGGCCCCTTCCAGGCAAGCAGGACGAGCTCCGTGGCGAGCATGGCGAGCATGGCGCCGAGCGGCCAGCGGAACAGCTCCGTGTAGCGCACGTACGTGCGGCTGCGCACCGGGGTGCGCTCCAGCGCGTCGATCTGCTCGGTGATGCGCTGGAGCGCCGCGGGGTCGCGCGCGCGGAAGTAGCGCCCGCCCGTGGCCGTCGCGATGTCGGTGAGCAGCGCGTCGTCGATCTCCACGCGCTGCATCTCGTAGCGCAGGCCGAACAGGCCGCGCCCCACGGGCACGGGGGCCATCCCCTCGGTGCCCACGCCGATGCCGTAGATCCTGATGCCGAACTGCGCCGCGGCCTTCGCGGCCGTGCGCGGATCGATGGAGCCGCGGTTGTTCACGCCGTCGGTGAGCAGGATCATCACGCGCGACTTGCCCGGGGCATCCTTGAGCCGGTTGGCGGCGGTGGCGATCGCGGTGCCGATGGCGGTGCCGTCGTCGAGCTGGCCCGGCTGGAGGTTGTCGAGCGCCGCCTGCACTACGGGATAGTCCGTGGTGAGCGGCACCTGCGTGAGCGCCTCGCCGGAGAAGGCGACGATGCCGATGCGGTCGGTGTTGCGGGCGGCGACGAACGACTTGATGCGCTCCCGCGCGACCTCCAGCCGGTTCTGCGGCTGGAAGTCCTGCGCGAGCATGGAGCTCGAGATGTCGAAGGCGATCACGATGTTGATGCCCTCGCTCGTCGACGTCTCGGCCCGCGCGCCGGAGCGGGGCCGCGCGAGCGCGAGGATGCCCGCGGCGAGCGCGAGGTTGCGCAGCACGGCGAGCGAGCGGGAGAGCCAGCGTCCCGCGCGCGGCCCCTTGGCGAGCGTCGCCACGCGCGAGAAGACGATGGCCGCCGGCTTCCGCCGGCGGGCCACCACCCACCAGGCGGGCAGCAGCAGGAGGAGCAGCAGCCAGACGGGCGACGCGAACTGCAGCGGGCCGAGGGCGATCATGCGGCCTTCCGGGCCGGCGCCGTGCGCCGTGCTTCC
>JAQBPZ010000149.1 GCA_028287225.1 Gemmatimonadota bacterium | reverse complement strand
GGGGGTGCGCGTGGTCGGCGTGGGAACGGGCACGCGGGCGGGCGGCTTCGCCTGTGCGCTGTCGGCGCGTGCGATCTCCGCCGTCACCGGCGTCGGGGGCAGCGGCTCGGGCTGCACGCGCGGCACGCCGGACTTCGTCGCGGTGGTCTGCGTATCCACCGGGGTCGCGGCGCGCGTCGGCACGGAGCCCATCTTCGCCACCGTCGCCGGTGGCGTGGCCGGGCACTGCGCGCGGTAGTACGCGATCTGGTTCGTGAGCTCCACGTCGCCCGGCGCCACCGAGGCGCGCGCCTCGGCGATCATCGCGCAGCCCACGCGCGTGTCGCGCTGCTCGAACGCGAGCCGCGCCGCGCCGAGTGCGGCGATGCCGCGCGCGGGGCTGGCGGGATGCTCCTTCACGAAGCGCAGCAGGTGCGCCAGCGCGCCGGCACGATCGCCGCGCCCCTGCTCCAGCTCCGCGATGGCGAGCAGCGCGTCGTCGGCGTAGAAGGCGAGCGGGTACTCCACGATCACCCGGCGGTAGTCGCGCTCCGCCTCGGCGAGCGTCGGCGCGAGGGCGCCGCGCCAGTACAGCGCGTCGCCGTACGCGGAGGTCTCCGGAGTGGCCGCGGCGAGCAGGGAGTCCACGAGCGCGCGGCCGGCGACGCCGTTGCCGTCGAGCACCATGCGGCGCGCGCGGCGATACAGCGAATCGTTCGCGGGACGCGGCATCGGTGTGGGCGGCGCCGGCGCGGGCGCCACCTGCGCGTGCGCAGCGGGCGCCACGACGAGGGCGACGGAGAGGGCGAGCGCGAGGCGGGAGACGAGAGGGCGCATCAGGACCATCCGGGAAGAGCGGGAGCGCGGGTCAGGCGGCCCGGCGCGAGGCGCCGGCGCCGCAGAGCGCGAGAATGAGCGAGGTGAGGAGCTGTTCGTCGGACGAGAGGCGCGTCTCCTTGAGCGCCGCGTCGGCGGTGAGCAGGTCGTGGAGGGCCACGTCGAGCATCGGAGCGGTCCACCGCTCCGTGTGCCGCGCCCACGCGTTCACCGCCTCGCCCCACGGCCGGCCCGGAAAGGCGCCGGTCTCCTTGAGCAGCCCCATGTACTCGTTGAACATGGCGCGCGGCGAGGTGCCCGAATCGCGCGCCGCTACACCATATGCCAGGGCGAGCGTCTGCGTCGTGAGGTTCATCACGATCGACACCGCGCTGGTCTTCGGCTGCTGGAGCACGCCCGGGATCAGGCCGAGCGCCGCGCCCACGTCGCGCGCGGCGACCGCGTCGAGCAGGGCGCCCACGGACTCGCCGCGCCGCACGCCGACCACGGCGGTAACCGCGGCCTCGTCTATCTCGTGCACCGAATAGGACGCGAGCTTCTCCAGCTCCACGGCGAGCTGCGCGAGGTCGGTGCCCACGGCCTCGATGAGCAGCGTGGCGGCGTCGGCGGTGATGGGCCGCTCCAGCACGGTGCCGGCGTGGTACGTGATCCACTTGAGCACGCGGTCGGCCGTGAGCGGCGCGAACTCCACGGCCACGCTGCGGTCGGCGAGCGGCTTGTCGGCCTTGGCGCCGGCGGGGGCGACGAGCAGCAGCACGGTATCGGCGGCCGGCCGCTTCAGGTAGGCGTCGAGCAGCTTGCGCGCGTCCTTCTTCAGCTTGTCCACCTCGCGCACCACGACGACGCGCCGCTCGGCGAGCATCGGCGGGGTGCTCAGCAGCGAGTCGAGCGCCTCGGGATCGATCTCGTTGCCGCGCCGGATCTCGAGGTTGAAGTCGCGCGTCGCCGGATCGATGGCGGCCTCGATGACCTCCTTCACGCGCGCATCCTTCAGGAAGTCGTCGTCCCCGAAGAAGAAGTAGACGGGGTCGAACGACCCCTTCTTGATCGCTGCGTGGAGCGCCTTTTCGCCAGCGGAAGCCATGAAGCAATATACGGCCGGGCGGCGCGCGCAGCGCGCCTTGACGCGCGGGTCGCGGGGAACGCGACCCTTGGCGGGCGGCTACGCCGCCCTTGCCGGTACTGCCGAGGGGTTTCCGCCACGCGAGCAGCGCGAGCGCCCGTCAAGCGGTAGACCGAGCGCAGCGACGGTCACGCGCCAGCCAAGGGAGGCGTTCCACGCCGACCGCCCGCCAAGCGAAGCCGCGCAGCGGCGAGCGCCCGGCAGTTCACCTATTTCATCGCGTCGTCCGCGAAATGCCACGCGCCCTGCTGGGCGACGAACACCGCGGGCCAGACCGAGAATCCGCCCGGCATCGAGGCCACCATCGCCGACGAGGCCAGGGCGACCGGGGCGCGCTCGGGGAGGGTGGCGACGACCGGCGCCAGGCGGATCGCGTCGTCCGCGGCCGACAGGCGGGCCATGGTGAGCGCGAGGCTCGCGGTGGCGAGCACCCCTGCGGCGAGGGCCGCGTACGTCCCCGTCGAGAGGGTACGCCAGCGGCCCGCATCCATACCGTGACGGCCTGCATGTCCAGCCATGATGGCGCGCTCCTGGCGCAGCCGGGTCTGGAGACGCTCGCCGAACGCGGCGGAGGGCTCGATCATCGGAAGGTTGTGCGCCAGCAGCAGCGCGCGCCGCACTCGCGTGTCCACCCGGGCGCAGTCCGCGCAGAACCGGAGGTGGAGCGTCATCGCGTCCACGTTCACCCCGCTCAGGGTGTCGTCGACATACGCGTCGTGCTTGCGGCGAAACTCCCGACAGTTCATGCGGTTGATGGGGATGATGGTGAAGGCATGGGGGGGGTCCCTCGTGTCCGTGCCTTCCGTACCCGTGGGACCGGGTGGGGTTCCGGCCGGCAGTCCAGCCGGCAGAAGGGCGTTTGCGGTTTGCGGTGAGCAGTTGGCGGTAGAAGCCTCCCGAGGCCTGACCGCTCACCGCTCACCGCAAACTGCAAACGCCCTTCAACTGCAAACGCCCTTCATGACCCCAGGCCTCAGGTCAATCCATCCACGGCTCGATGATCTCGGCGAAGGCGTTGCGCGCCCGGTTCAGGCGGCTCTTCACCGTGCCGAGGTTGCAGTCCGTGATCTCGGCGATCTCCTCGTACGACTTGCCCTCGAGCTCCCGCAGGACGAACACCTGGCGGTGGTGCTCCGGCAGCTTCGCGACCGTCTCGGCCACCAGCTCGCGCAGGTGGCGCTTGCGATAGAGGTCGTCCGGCCGAGCCGTCGTGTCCTCGAACTGCAGCGGGCGATCGTCGTCGTCCCAGCTGCCCTTGATGGTCTGGAACAGCACCAGCGGGTTCCGCGAACGGTTGCGGAGCTCGTTCTTGGCCAGGTTGGACGCGATCGTGTACGCCCACGTGGAGAACTTCTTGGTGCGGTCGAAGCGGTGCAGGTGCCGGTAGACCCGGATGAAGACTTCCTGGACCAGGTCCTCGGCCTTCTCGCGGTCACCGATCGTCCGGTAGATGAAGTTGAGCAGGCGCGTCTGATAGCGCTCGACGAGCTCCTGGAAGGCGCGCTCCTCCCCGCCCAGGAACGATGTGACGACTTCCGCATCGTCCATCGCGCGAAGCTGTTCGCGGATCGTCGGTCCCTTCTGGACAACCCGCTTCATTGCGATGTCAGCCATTTCCCTAGCCCCCAATGCTTCGTAGGCGTGCTCTCAGACGACACAGAATCGTTGTATCGCTCCTTTTTCGTCGCTCTCTTTGGCCTCTACTAAAGCAGGGGCCATGCCGACCGCGCGCCGCCGTGGAACAATCCGTAAGTCGTTACTAATCAACCTGTTACCCGCACACAGCTTTGTGATGGCGGTCGCGTCCGTTCCCGCCCTTGTCCTCTTTTTACCACACGAAACGAGACTGCCCCCGGCAAGTGTCCACTTTTGACACGGCCGAGGGCGGTAGGGTTTTCTACGGGATTTGGGATCAGGAAGGGATTTGGGATCAGTCAGGGATTAGGGATTAGGAACTGACTGGGACGCCACTCGGACCGGGGCCGTCCCGCGGGGAAGCTGGTGTCGGGACCAAGCGTCCCGAGCAGTTCCTGATCCCTGATCCCTGATCCCTGATCCCTGATCCCTGATCCCTGATCCCTGATCCCTGATCCCTGATCCCTGATCCCTGATCCCACTCACCCCGTCATGAACCCCGCGGCGAACAGGATTCCCAGCGAGGTCTTGGCGTCCACGATCTCACCCGTGTGGATCAGCTCGAGCGCCTCGGACAGCGACATGATCACGATGTCCACGAACTCGTCCGCCTCGCGGTTCGACTCGCCATGCGTGAGGCCCGTCGCCAGGAAGAGGTGGATCACCTCGTCCGTGAAGCCCGGCGTCGTGAACATCGTCGTGAGGGGGATCAGCTGCTCCGCCGTGCACCCCGTCTCTTCCCTGAGCTCGCGCGCCGCGCACTGGCCCGGGGTCTCGTCCCCGTCCAGGCGGCCCGCGGGGATCTCGTAGATGTAGCCCCCTGCGGCGTACCGGTACTGGCGCAGCAGGAGCAGCTGCGGGTTGTCGCCGTGCGGGTCGCTCATGAAGGGCACGATGGCCGACGCGCCCGGGTGCCGCACGATGTCGAACTCCTCCGTCACGCTTCCGTCGGGAAACCGCACCGTGTCGCGGTTCATCGTGACGATGCGCCCCTTGTAGAGCTGCGTGCTCGCGAGCTGCGCGTCGGGCGTCGCGCCCTTCGGGCGGGCGTTCACGGCGGCCGCGGTCACGACGCGCGACGGCGCCTTCTCCTTCGCCTTCTTCTTCGTCATCGGGCCGCCTCGGCGACGTCCGGCGTCACCACTTCCACCGCGCCCACCACCGCGCGCAGCGGCTCGGCGATCGTCGCCGGGTCGCCCACGATGACGATGCGCAGCGCATCCGGATGCAGGTGCGCCTGCGCGGCGCGCAGCACTCCCGCCGTGGTCACGGCGCGCACGCGCTCGCGGTAGCGGTCGTAGTAGTCGCCGGGCAGCTCGTGGATCACGAGGTTGGCCAGCGCCGCGGCAATCGCCGACGTCGTCTCGTACCGGATCGGGAACACGCCGTCGAGGTAGCTCGTCGCCAGGGTCAGCTCGGTCTCGTCGATCTCCTCGCGGCGCATCCGGTCGATCTCCAGCAGGATCTCCTTCACCGCCTCGGCCGTCACGTCGCTCTTCACGGCCGTGGACACCGTGAACGGCCCGCGGCCGCGCCGCCAGTCGAACGACGAGAACGCGCCGTAGGTGTAGCCGTGCGCCTCGCGGAGGTTGAGGTTGATGCGCGACGAGAAGAGCCCGCCGAGCACCGCGTTCATCACCACGGCGTCGAAGTAGTCCGGCGCCGAGCGGGGGATGCCGAGGTGGCCCAGGCGGAGCTCGGACTGCGGAGCGTCCACCTTCGCGATGATCCGCGTGAGCGCGCCCGGCTGCGCGGTGTCCACCGGGGCGGCGGACGCCGGCGGCCGCGCGCCCGTCCAGTCCCCGAAGAGCGAGTCGGCGAGCGCGCGGGCCTGCGTCATCGTCACGTCACCGGCAAAGACGATCGTGGTGGCGCCGGGATGGAACCGTTCCTGGTAGAAGGCGAGCACGTCGTCGCGCTGGAGGCCGCGCACGCTCGCCACGTCGCCGGAGACCGGTGCGGCGTAGCGTGCCGTGGGGGCATACACGGCGCACGAGAACTGCTCGTCCGCCAGGGTGCCGGGCTCGGCACGCTGCTGCAGCAGCTCCGCGAGGCGCTCCTCGCGGAGACGCGACACTTCACGCTCCGGGAAGGTCGGCGTGCGGAGCAGGTCGCGCACCAGCGCGAGCGCCTCGGGGAGCTGCGCGGTGAGCGCGGTGAGCGAGACCGCGGCCACGTCCCAGTCGGCGCTCGAGTCCACCGATGCGCCGATGCGCTCGAAGCGGTCGGCGAGTGCCGCGCCGTCGAGCTGGCCGGCGCCTTCCAGCAGGAGCTGCGCGGTGAGGACGGCGACGCCCTGCTTGTCCGCCGGCTCCGCCACCGCGCCGGCGTCCACGATGGCGAGCACGGTGACGAGCGGCAGCTTGCTCACCGGCGCGACGACGAGCCGGAGTCCGTTGTGGAGCGTCGCGCGCTCGAAGCGGGGGAAGTGATAGCTGCGTGGTGCGGTGGGCTGCGGACGTTCGGCGGGCATCGGGGGCTGGCCGGTGCTCATGGGGCCTCCGCCATCGCGAGGTCGCCCTGCACCGGAGCCGGCTCGCTCGCCTCGGCCTCGTCGCGCGGTACGTACAGCAGCGACGCGCGGTTCTCGTGCACCAGCCGCTCGCGCACGAAGGCGTTCACCCGCTCCACCGTCACGGCGCGGTAGCGGTCGGCCTGTTCGTTCACCAGCCCCGGGTCGCCGAAGTACGTGGTGAACATCGAGAGCCGGTCGGCGCGCTCGCTCGCGGACTGGAGCGCGGCCACGAGCTCGGTCTCGATGAGCGTGACCACGCGGTCGATCTCCTGCTGCGTGACCGTCTCACGCAGCATCCGGTCGATCTCGCCGTGCACCGCCGCCTCCAGCGCCTCCACCGTGGTCTCCGGCCGCGCCGTCACGTCGACGACGAGCAGGTCGGCGCCCTTGGACAGGTCGTACGTGAACGCCTGCGCGTCGGCCGCCACCTGCTGCTCGCGCACCAGCGCGCGATAGAGCCGGCTGCTCTTCTTGAGGCCGAGCACCGCACCGGCGACGCTCGCGGCGTAGTACTCGTCGGTGCCGAAGGCGGGCGAGCGGAAGGCGAGGAAGAGGCGGGGCAGCATCACGTCGTCCGGCACCACCTCGCGCAGGGGCTCCCCGAAGGTGGGGGGCAGCGACATGTCGGGGAGTGGTGGCTTGCCCTGCCCGCGCGGGATGGCCCCGAACTGCCGCTCCACCATGGCGCGCGCCTCGGCGGGGTCGAAGTCGCCTGCGATGGACAGCACCGCGTTGTCGGGGGTGTAGTACGTCGCGAAGAAGGTGGCGATGTCGTCCAGGCTCGCGGCGTCGAGATCGGCCATGGAGCCGATCAGCGAGTGGTTGAAGGGATGCTCCACGGGATAGCACAGCGCGGGCAGCCGTTCCCACCAGCTGCCGTAGGGCTGGTTGTCCATGCTCCACCGGCGCTCGTTCTGCACGACGTCGCGCTGGGTGTCCAGCTTCTGCTGCGTCATCGCGGGCAGGAGCCAGCCCATCCGGTTGGCCTCGAGCCAGAGCGCGAGCTCGAGCTGGTTGGAGGGCACCGTCTCGAAATAGTTGGTGCGGTCCAGCCAGGTGGAGCCGTTGAGCGTGCCACCGGCGCGCTGGACCAGCTCGAAGTGCTCGTTGGCACCGACGTTGGCCGAGCCCTGGAAGAGCATGTGCTCGAACAGGTGGGCAAAGCCGGTGCGGCCGTGGCGCTCGTTGGCCGAGCCGACGTGGTACCAGAGGTTTACCGCGACCAGGGGCGCGGTATGATCCTCGGAGAGGACGACGCGCAGGCCGTTCGGGAGGGTGAAGCGGTCGATCGGGATACGCATGATTGCTGATGAAACCGTGAAGCGGTGGATCAATGGACGCTCATATTGAGGCGTCGCGGCAGCGTCGGAGGCGTCGGCCCTTGCACGACGTGCACCGTTGTGCATGTGATGAGCCTAGCGACTGCTCCGTTCGAGGATGAATGCGGCGGGGGCCTTGATCGACTCGCTGAGGGCGTACTTCCAGCGTTCGGCCCGGTTGGCGGCGATCGGGCTGGTGGGCGTGGGCGAGGCGTACGGCTCCAGTCCGTGCCGCCGCGCGAGGATCGTGAGGCGCAGCATATGGAATGGATCGCTCACCAGGAGAACGTCCCGGCGGCCTCGGCTGCTCATCAGGATGGCCACCGCTTCCATGGACTGGCTGGTCGTCCGACCCTCGTTCTCCATGAGAATCTGCGAGGCCGGCACCCCGTTGCGCACCGCGTACCGCTGGCTCACCGCGGCCTCGCTGGTGGTGTCGCCGGTGCCCGTTCCCCCGGTGACGATGAGGATCGGCGCCAGATCGCGGCGCCAGAGGGCGATGGCGTGGTCCAGCCGGGCCCGGAGCACGGGCGACGGACGCCCCACGTACTGCGCGGCGCCGAGCACGACGATGGCCCCCGCCGGCCGCGCCTGGTCGTTGTGCTCCCAGACGAGGACGGCGGCGAACGACATGAGCCACAGCATGAGCAGCAGCGCGCACGCCGAGAGCACGAGACGCACGGCGCGGGGGCGCTTGGGACGACGCATCGGCGGAAGGTAGCGGCGAGGCCGGAGGGGGATAAGGAGTGGGATCAGGGATTGGAGTGGAATTAGGGATTAGGGATTAGGAACTGCCCGGGAGGCCACGCGGACCGGTGTCACCCCGCACGAGCGCAGCGAGTGTCGGGGCATCGCGTCCCGTGCTCGTGGCCGGCCCCAGGCACGGGAGAGGATGTCCCGACACTCGGTCGCTGCGCTCCCTCCTGCGGGATGACAGCCGCCCGGGACGCCACGCGCCGACACGCGGGTCGACAGCTCGAGCGGCGCGCGCAGTTCCTAATCCCTAAACCCTAATCCGGATCCTTAATCCCTGTTCTCCTCCACCAACCCCAGCAGCGCCAGCCACAGCACGTCGAAGCTCACGCGTGGATCGCGGTCGCTGTCGACGTCGAGCGCCAGGCCGTCCAGGAACGCCACCAGCGTGTCGCCGAGCAGGATGCCCGGCACGCGGGGGATCAGGCCGAGCTGCTCGAAGACGAGGGTGGCGGTCGCCGACGCGCTCGCGCGCCGCGCCTGCGCCGCCGCGGCGACCGCGTCGCGGACCAGGTCGTCGCGCACCGTCGCCAGCTCCAGCAGGGCGCGCAGCTCGCCGCGCCGCAGCTCGGCCTCCACCCACTGCCAGTGCGCATCCACCGCGTTGCCCGGTCCTGCCGCGCCGATGGCCGCACGCTCGCGCGCCACGATGCGCGATGCGAACCGCCGCACGACGTCGGCGAGCAGGTGCGCGCGGTCCGCGTAGTGGTAGTGCAGCAGCGCCTTGCTGGTCCCGCACAGGGCCGCGATGTCGGCCATGCTCACGGCCGGGCCTGACTGCACCACCGCGCGGGCCGCGCCGTCGCGGATGCGCTCGCGCGCCGCGTCGCCCGCTGGTGCTACAGCCGTTCGTCGGGTGTCTGCCATATCTTCCAATGCCATTTTATCCTGGTGATGACATCGGAATGACGCTCGGTGGTATCATGCACCAATCGCCAGGCTCAAGGCGTTTTCCCTTGAGCATTCTCGTGCTTAGCAGGGACATGGGGGTTACCAATTAGCCGGAAGTGCAGTCATTTCTGATTGTGGTTCCACATGGCTGCGGTCCTCTGTCACGTCCTTGGGCGCATTTGCGCAATGCCCTGCAGGACAGCAACTTACGTCATAGCCACTAAAGCAGGAGCTTTCGATGAAAGGCCGTATCACGCCAAAGCTCGAGCGAATCCTTCAGGACAAGAATGCACGGGGTCAACTCGGACAGTTGTTATCGCGCGGCGAAGATGGTCAGGTGAACCTGGGCGGCAAGCTGTACGGTGTCCGGGTGGAGAAGCAGCGAACCTCCGGCGCGGATGAGCGTACCCGTAAGACAGATCGCCGATGAATTTGGCGTTCCCGGCATTACTGATCTTCATTCTGGTTTTGCCGGGGGTGATCTATCGTTACAGTTACGCACGAGGACCTTGGGGCTGGGCCAGTCCCGTTT
>JAQBPZ010000148.1 GCA_028287225.1 Gemmatimonadota bacterium | reverse complement strand
AGCGCGGCACGCAAGGACAGCGCGACCGCCACCGCCGCCGCCGCGAAGGCCTTCACGCGCATCAGCTTCGAGGACATCCGCCGCCGAGCTTCCGTGCTCCCCCTCGGCGTGGACGCGAACAGCGCCGTCATCAGCCCCGACGGCAAGACGCTGCTCGCCACCGCGTCCTCGGCGGGCCAGACGAATCTCTACACCTACAGCCTCGATGAGCTGAGCACCGCCCCCGCGGTCGCGCGGCAGCTCACCAGCACGCCGGGCTTCAAGAGCGCCGCGCAGTGGTCGCCGGACGGCAAGGAGGTCTACTATCTCGAGGCGGGACGCATCAACAGCGTGACCGTGGAGTCCCGCGCCGTGCGGCCCGTCGCCGTCACCGCGGAGCTCGATGTGGACTTCGCGCGCGAGAAGCTCGCCGTGTTCAGCCAGGCGTGGTCCTACCTGCGCGACAACTTCTTCGACCCGGCCTTCCACGGGCAGGACTGGAACGCGCTGCGCGAGCAGTATGCCCCGCGCATCGCCGATGCGCGGACGCCGGACGAGATGCGCCGGCTCATGAACCTGATGATCGGCGAGCTGAACGCGTCGCACATGGGCATCGGTGGACCGGTGGCGCAGCAGCCGTACACCGGCCGCCTCGGCCTCCGCTTCGATCGTGCGGAGTACGAGCGCGACGGACGCCTCCGCATCACCGAGGTGCTGCCGCTCGGACCCGCCGCGCTCGGCGGCCAGGTGGCCGTTGGCGACGTGCTCGCGAGCGTGGATGGCCGCGCCATGGACGCGCACACCAACCTGGACGAGCTGCTCGCCTACCGCACGGGCAAGCAGACCGTCCTCGGCCTGACGACGGCCGCCGGCGCGCGGCGCACCGTCACCGTGCTGCCGGTGAACGTCGGCACGGAGAAGGGCCTGCTCTACCGCGCGTGGGTGGAGTCGCGCCGCGCGTACGTGGAGAAGGCCAGCGGCGGGCGGCTGGGCTACGTGCACATGCTCGACATGGGCGATGGCTCGCTGCGCCAGCTCTTCGTTGACCTCGACGCCGAACAGCATGCCCGCGAGGGCGTGGTGGTGGACGTGCGCAACAACAACGGCGGGTTCGTGAACGCGTACGCGCTCGACGTGTTCTCGCGCCGTCCGTACCTCACGATGCAGCCGCGCGACCAGGGCCCGACGTCGGCGCGCTCGCAGCTCGGACAGCGCTCGCTGGAGCTGCCCACGATCCTGGTGACGAACCAGCATTCGCTGAGCGATGCCGAGGACTTCACCGAAGGCTACCGCACCATGCGGCTGGGCAAGGTGGTGGGCGAGCCGACGGCGGGGTGGATCATCTTCACCTCGAACCGCACGCTGCTCGACGGCACCACCGTCCGCCTGCCGAGCACGCGCATCACCGGCGCCGACGGCCGCGACATGGAGATGAACCCGCGGCCGGTGGACGTGCTCGTGGTGCGTCCGGTGGGCGAGTCCTACACGTCGCGCGACGGCCAGCTGGATGCGGCGGTGCGCGAGCTGCTCGCGACGCTGCCCGTGAAGCGATAGGCGATCGCTATCGCGGCAGCGCCGCGTTGTACCACCAGATGCTGCGGGACAGGGCACGGGACGCGCGGAGGCCGTACACACCCGCCGCGATGCCGGCGCCCGTCCCGGCGAGCGCCGCAACCGTGCCGGCTGCATTCAGGTCTTCGCCCCGGCGGAAGTTGTCCGTCTGCCAGAGGACCACGACGTAGCCCGCGAGGGCGACGAGCCCCAACGTCCCCGCCGTGCGGGTGCGCTGCACGTACGTGCGAGCGTGGAAGGCCGCCGAGTCCGGGCCGGCCAGGAGGGGATCGACGCCGCCGCCGAAGCCGGTCAGCCTCCCGCCGACCTCTTCGCCGGCGGCCCCGCGCACGAGCCGCGGGCCCCAGAAGCCCGGCTCGACGCGCAGCGCGCACGTGGCATACGTGCACCCCGCGGGCTGCGGTGCGGGCGCCTGCGCCTGGACACCACCCGCGAGCGAGAGGAGGAGGCAGGCGGCGAGGATGCTGCGCGCGTCAGTCATCGTGATTCACGATCAGGGGGACTCGGATGTCGTCGCCTGCGTGGCCCGGGCGGCGTCGCGCGCAAGATCCCGCGCGACGGTGCTCGCGTACTCGTGCATGAAGCTGGTGTCGCCGCTCGAGAGAACGTCGGTCAGGTTCTCGTCCTCGTCCAGCACCCCGAACATCAGCACCGGCACCACGGGCTCCGCGTCGTGCTCCATCTTCCGCGTGCCGTCGATGATCGTGGCGACGCCGAAGGTGATGGCCTGCACGGCCTCCTCCAGCGAGGCACCGCTCGCCGCGGCGTGCTGCAGCGCGTCGCGCACGTCCTCCGCGATGACGCGGACGAGGTACTGCTGGAGCGTGTCGTGCGCGGCTTCGTCCTTGATGATCTGCATCGATGACTTGGCGAGTGGAGGTCGGAAGCGTGGACACCCGGGGCGCAGAGGCGCCCATTCTCTCCTTGACCGTCGGGCGCAGGCTTCCGTAACGCCCGAGCCCGCCAGCCGACGCGCGCACCGGGCGGTGTCCGAAGCGGTCAAGCCGTTGCGGCGGCGCAACTTCCATCGCCTGCCCGGCCGAACCGGCCCGCCTGGATACGTCCCGGGGCACAAGCGAGCGCGCCGCGCGGCCATGTGGCAGTCGGGACCACCATCCGTGCCCGGGCGCCGGCAGCGGACCGTTTCTGGCACCGCCCGGATCTGGAGGCTGCGAGCACCCGCCACCTTCATCAGCCAGGGAGTCCACCGTCATGCACATCGTCCTGTTCGGGGCCACGGGCAACATCGGCCAGCGCATCACCGCCGAGGCGCTGCGGCGTGGACATCGCGTCACGGGGGTGGTGCGCGACGCCGGGGCGGTGACGTCGCCCGATCCGCGCGTGACGCTCGTGCGGGGCGACGCGACCGACGCGGCGAGCGTGGCAGCCGTCGCCAGGGGTGCCGACGCCATCGTGAGCGCGAT
>JAQBPZ010000134.1 GCA_028287225.1 Gemmatimonadota bacterium | reverse complement strand
CCTCGCTGTTCCCTCTGCGCCCTCTGTGTTGAGTCTGTTGATCGTCAGCCCAGCGCCTTCTCCACGATCGCCGTCACCTGGCCCACGAGCGCCCGCGTCCGCGCCACCAGCTCCTTCGCCTCGCGGGCGAGCGGCTCGCCGCGCGACTTGTCGCCCAGCGAGGTGACGTTGATCCGCACGTTGTAGCTCGCCCCGATGCACCCCGCCTCGGCGAGCAGGGCGGCGACGCCGGCATCGCTCGACGCGTTCGTGTTGCCACGCTCGGCAACCGCGAGCGCCAGCTCGGCGACGCCGGCGCAGGCGCGTGCCGTCTCGAGCGGCACCTCGGCCGCGTGCATCAGGGCGTCGTCGACCGTGCGGGCCTTCTCGCCGGCCTGCACGTCCGACTCGGCCGGCAGCTTGTAGGCGGCCGCCACCACCGCGTAGGCCGACGCGTCGCGCGCCACGAGGGCGGCCAGCGTGTTGCCGAGTTCCGCGGCGCGCACGGCGATCTCGCGCATCTCGGCATCCACCGCCGCGTACTTCTTCTTGCCCATCGTGAGGCCGGCGACCATCTGCGCGAGCGCCGCCGCCAGCGCGCCCGCATGCGCGGCGACGCTGCCCCCGCCCGGCGTGGGACTTGGCGAGGCGACCGAGCCCACGAACTCGCTCAGCGATTCGCCCCCCGTGACCGCCGCGCGCACCTTGCGCTCCAGCACCATGTCCGGCGTGAAGTTGCGCAGCCGGATGTGGCGCGCCGCGGCCGCGAACAGCACGCGCTCCGGCACCAGCCCAACGAGCTCGCTCCAGGTGGGCGTCACGCCGCGCGCCTCCGCCTCCATCTTCACCATGTCGTACGCCTGGTGGAGCGGCGTCTTCTCGGTGTCCACCAGGTTCATGGAGACCTGCGCCTGCCCATCCACCTCGAAGCCCAGCCCCTTCACGTACTTCAGTCCCCCGACCGAGCCGCGCACCGCCTTCGCCACCTCCTTCGCCACCGGCATGTTCGACGCGGGGCCGAGGTACACGTTGTACGCCACGAGGAAGGGACGCGCGCCGATGGCGACCGCGCCCGCCGTCCGGTGAACCGCGGACGGGCCGAAGTCCGGCGTGCGCAGGGGCGTCTTCCCGATCTCGGCGCGCAGGCCCTCGAATTCGCCGCGTCGCACGTCGGCGAGGTTCTCGCGCCCCGGATGCGTCGCCGCGCGCTCGTAGAGGAACACCGGGATCGCGAGCTCGCGCCCCACGCGCTCGCCCAGCTGGCGCGCGAGGGCAATGCAGTCCTCCATCGTCGCGCCGTCCAGCGGGATGAACGGCACCACGTCCGACGCGCCCATGCGGGGGTGCTCGCCGGTGTGCGTCGTCAGGTCGATCAGCTCGTGCGCCGTCCGGATGCCGGCAAAGGCCGCGTCGGCCACCACGTCGATCGGCGCCACGAAGGTGACGACGCAGCGGTTGTGGCTCGCGTCGGCGCTGGTGTCGAGCACGTGCGCGCCCGCCACGGCGGCGATCGCGTCGCGAATCGCGGCGATCACCTCGGGGCGGCGGCCTTCACTGAAGTTCGGAACGCACTCGATGAGCTTCATGGGAACCAGGTTCAGGGGTTGGCTGCGAGCGTACGCCGCGCCGGACAGCGGCTTTGCGCGTACGCGATTGCATGCGAATGGGTAGCGAATGGCCGCGATGATGATCGTTGTGCTGCTGTTCCCGAGCTTCTTGTTCGCGTGAATTCGCTACCCATTCGCAGCGATTCGCGTAGGCCAAAAGGAAAAGCCGGCGCCGTCAGGATCCATGGCTGTCGAGCGTGTCCAGCAGCCACGCGTGCATCGCCGGGTTGCCCGCCACCACGGAGGTCTCGGCCACCGGACACGGCGCTCCCTCGAGCGTCGTGACGATGCCCCCCGCCTCGCGCACGAGGAGCAGGCCGGCGGCGATGTCCCATGGGCTCAGTCGCAGCTCCCAGAACGCCTCGAACCGGCCGCAGGCCACGTCGGCCAGGTCGAGCGCGGCCGCGCCGGCTCGGCGAATGCCCGACGTTGCCCGCATGACCGCCGGGAGCATCCGGACGTAGCGCTGTATCTCGTCCTCGCGCGTGAACGGGAATCCGCTCGCGACCAGGGCGCGCGAGGGCTCGGCGACCGTGCTGACGCGGATCGCCTGGCCGCCGCGGCGCGCGCCACCCTCCAGCGTGGCGGAGAAGAGCTCGCCCGTGGCGGCGTTGATCACCGCGCCGGCGACGAGCGCCCCGTCCACCAGGGCGGCGACGGACACCGCGTACCAGGGGACGCCGTGCAGGAAGTTCGTGGTGCCGTCCAGCGGGTCCACGACGAAGACCAGGCCGCGCGTCGACTGCGCATCCGGCGAGCCCTCCTCGGCCAGGAGCGTCGCGTCCGCATGGCGCTCGCGGATCGTCTCGGCGATGGCCGTCTCGCTGGATCGGTCCACCTCGCTCACGAAGTCGAAGCGCCCCTTGGCTTCCCACACCAGGCCCGCGCGCCGCGCATCGCCGGCGCGGACCTGCTCGGTGCCGCGCGCGGCGGCGGCCACGCAGGTGGCCAGCAGTGCCCGCCGCTCGGCGTGCGTCGTTCCTCCACCACCCGGCGGCGTTGCTTGCCCTGCATCGGCTGCGCTCATTACGTTCTCCGGATGGCACGCATCTTCAGCGGGATCCAGCCCTCAGGGGAGTTGCACGTCGGGAACTACCTGGGCGCGGTCAAGAACTGGGTCGCGCTCCAGGGCACCGCCGAGGCGATCTACTGCATCGTGGACTATCACGCGATCATCGCGGCCTACGAGCCCGCGCAGCTGCGCATCCGGCGGCGCGAGATGGCCGTCGGGCTGCTGGCCGCCGGCGTCGATCCGGACCGGGCCAGCCTCTTCGTGCAGTCCGACGTCCCGCAACATACCGAGCTGGCGTGGATCTTCAACACGGTCACGCCCGTGGGGGAGCTGGAGCGGCAGACGCAGTTCAAGGAGAAGGCGGCGCGCGCCGAGAGCGTGATGGCCGGGCTGCTGAACTATCCCGTGCTCCAGGCGGCGGACATCCTCCTCTACCTGGCCGACCGCGTGCCGGTGGGCGAGGACCAGATCCAGCACCTGGAGCTCTCGCGCGTGATCGTGCGGCGCTGGAACGCGCTGTTCTCGCCGGAGGCCGACTTCTTCCCCGAGCCGCAGCCGCTGCTGACGCCGACGCGGCGCATCATGGGGCTGGACGGCCAGGCGAAGATGTCGAAGTCCATGGGGAACACGATCGGGATGCTGGATTCGCCCACCGAGATCTGGGCCAAGCTGCGGCCGGCGATGACCGACCCGAAGCGGATCCGGAAGACCGACCCTGGGACGCCGGAGGTCTGCAACATCTACCACCTCCACAAGGCCTTCAGCCCGCCGGAGACGGTGGAGCACGTCGCGCGGCAGTGCAGCACGGCGGGGTGGGGGTGCATCGACTGCAAGAAGGTGCTGGCCGAGTCCATGGAGACGGAGCTGGTGCCGATCCGGGTGCGGGCCGAGCTGCTGCGGGAGGAGCCGGCCCGGGTCGACGACGCCCTGGCGAGCGGCGCGGCCCGCTGCCGCGCCCTGGCCAGCGAGACGATGCGCAGCGTCCGGGAGCGGATGGGGCTCGACTAGCGCGCCAAGAACGGGCGCCGAGCGTCCGCGCATACCTCTTGCGCTCCTGGAGGGTGCGGGCGGCCACGCTGGTGCGGTCTCCCCGATTTCGCGGAACCGTTCCGAGCGAGCGATCGATGTCGTCCCTACTCGAGCTGGTCAGCCGGGTGCGCGCATGGCGCCTCTGGCGTGCCCTGCGCCGTCCCCTCTCGGCGCCCATCACCACCTCCTTCACGATGGCGGCGCCGGCCCGTCCCATCCTGCGGGAGGTCACGTCGTACGGGGTGCGCGTCTACTCCCTGTGCGGCTCGTGCGGCACCCCCCTCGGCGCCAGCGCGACGCTGTGCGACGCCTGCGCCCGAAGCCGGACGACGCGGTAAGGCGGGCGGTCGGCTGATCGGCGGTCGGCGGTCGGCTGACCGCCGGCTGGCCGTGCGCGTTTTCCGTGGCGGCCTCGGCCCTCGTTCGTCCTAGAGGCGGACGCGCCATCCGCGCTGCATGCCTCTTGCACGTTCGCCCGCCACTTCCACAGCGAGCGAGCAATGGCATCGGACGGCGTCCGCGGCATCGTCACCCTGGTCTGCCTGACCTGCGGCAAGGAAAGATTCTTCACCAACCAGGTGCCGGCGACGGTCACCTGCGAGCAGTGCAGCGGGACCGTGTTCCGAACCTTCGCCACCCCGACCGAGCCCGACGACGCGGCGATCGACGCGGCCGAGGCGCAGGCGCGCAGCATCGCGTACGGCGACTCATCGCCCGACGACACGCGAGGCGACGCGCGCGACCTCGACGCTCGCTAGCACGACGGCGGGCGGAGGTGCCTCATCTTCGCTCCGCCGTCACCCGATGTCGACGTCCCCCTGATGATGGAGGTCGCGCGCGCGCTGCGCCTCGACCTCCTCATCAAGCTGCTGCTGGCCGTGCTCCTGGGCGGCATCATCGGGTTCGAGCGCGAGGTCGCCGGCAAGCCGGCGGGCCTCCGGACGAACATCCTGATCTGCGTGGGCGCCACGCTCCTGATGGACGTCTCCACGCGCATCGGCCTGACCGCGGCGGGTACGCGCATCGGCGACCCCGGGCGCATCGCCGCCCAGGTGGTGAGCGGGGTCGGCTTCATCGGCGCCGGCACCATCATGCAGGCGCAGGGCACGGTCACCGGCCTCACGTCGGCCGCCACGATCTGGGTCGTGGCCGCCATTGGACTCACGGTGGGCGCCGGCTACTATGTCGAGGGGATCGGGGCGGGGCTGCTGGTGACGTTCGTGCTCGCGGGGCTCGGCAACCTGGAGCACTACGTGCGACGCGCCCGTCGCGTGGTGAGCGCCACGATCCGCACCCGCGTGGGCACCCCCGAGTCGGAGGTGGCCACCACCCTCCGCGCGCACGGCATCACGATCGAGGACCGCCGCATGTTCGACCACGAGCAGGACCGCACCTTCGAGCTCAAGCTCGCGGGCCCATCGCGACAGTTCGAGATCGCCACGGCGGCGCTGCTGTCGCAGGACCACGTCTATGGCGTCCACATTGACTGAGGCGGGTGCGTCGAGGCGGCTCGTCGTCGACCTCGCCGCCACCTCACGCAACTGGGCACTGACCGCGGAGGGCGAGGCCCGCCTGCGGCGCGAGGCGCCCACCGGCTGGGACGTGGAGGTGGTGCGCGCCCCCACGAGCTCCGACGGCGACGGGCCGCAGGGAGGCAGCACGGAGTCGCGTGCGCGGATTGCCGACGCGGAGGTGTACTTCGGCTTCGGCATCACGGCGGACCTCTTCGCCGCCGCTCGACGCCTGCGCTGGGTGCACTCGGCCGCCGCCGGCGTGGGCAACGTGCTGGCCACGGGAATCGCCGACACCGACGTGCTGCTCACCAACTCCGCCGGCATCCACGGGGCCCCGATCGCGGAGTTCGTCGTCGCCGGCGTCCTGCATTTCATGCGTGGGCTGGACGTCGCCATCGCGCAGCAGGCGCGCCGCGAGTGGAGCAAGGCGTTCTTCGTGGCCGACGACTCCCCGCTGCGCGAGGTGAGCGGCGCGCGGGTGCTGATCGTGGGCGCGGGCGGCCTGGGGAGCGAGGCCGCGCGGCGCCTCACGGCGCTGGGGGCGCAGTGCGTCGGCATCCGGCGTCGCCCGGAGCTGGGAGCGCCCGAGGGGTTCCAGGCCGTGCATGGGCTGGACGCGCTGGACGACCTGCTGCCGCACGCGGACGTGCTGGTGCTGGCCGCGCCGCTCACGGCCGATACTGCAGAGGTGATGACGCGCGTGCGGCTGGAGCGGCTGCCGCGCGGCGCCATCGTGGTGAACGTGGCGCGCGGCGCCCTGCTCGACGAGGAGGCCACCGCCGACCTGCTGGAGTCGGGCCACCTGCGTGGTGCGGTGCTCGACGTGTTTCGCCAGGAGCCACTGGCGACCACCAGTCGCCTCTGGCAGGTTGCTGGCATGCTGGTGGTCCCGCACGTCTCGCCCGTCTCGCCGGGCCGGTTCTGGCCGCGGCAGCTGGATCTCTTCCTCGACAACTGGCGGCGCTACGTGGCCGGCCAGCCGATGCGCAACCTCGTCGACAAGCACGCAGGGTACTGAATTCATGGAGCGAATCATCAAGGCGGCGGTGGACCGCGGCGCATCGGACCTGCACATCAAGGCGGGCGACGTGTTCCGGGCGCGCATCCACGGCAAGCTCGTGCCGCTGACGAAGCAGGCGCTGACGCCCGAGCAGACGCGGACGATCGCGCTCCATCTCATGAGCAACGAGGACGACAAGGCGCGGCTCGACAAGCTCACCGACTACGACTGCTCGTGGGCCGCCCCGGGGGTGGGCCGCTTCCGCGTCAACATCCTGAAGCAGCGCTCGAGCTTCATGGTCGTGATGCGCGTGATCCCCTTCGAGGTGCCGACCTTCGCGAAGCTGCGGCTGCCCCCGGCGCTCGCGCGCGTGGCCGAGGCGGAGCGCGGCATGGTGCTCGTCACGGGCGTGACCGGCTCGGGCAAGAGCAGCACGATGGCGGCGATGGTGCACTACATCAACGAGCACGAGAACCGCCACATCCTCACGCTGGAGAACCCGATCGAGTTCCTGCACACGGACCTGCAGAGCTCCATCACCCAGCGCGAGATCGGCAGTGACACACAAGACTTCAAGATGGGTCTGCGCGCCGCGCTCCGGCAGGACCCGGACGTGGTGATGATCGGCGAGATGCGCGACGCCGAGACGATCGATACCGCCATCAAGGCGGCGGAGACGGGGCACCTGCTCATCTCCACGCTGCACACGCCGGACGCGCAGAGCACGATCCTCCGCATCATGGCGATGTTCCCGCCGGAGGAGCAGGAGGTGGTGCGCATCCGCCTGAGCGAGACGCTCACGTCCATCGTGTCGCAGCGGCTCCTGCCGCGCGCCGACGGCAAGGGGCGCGCGGTGGCCGCGGAGATCCTCATCGTCACGCCCGCGGTGCGCGACATGATCGCCGACGGCAAGCGCATCGGCGAGATCCGGGACTACATCGCCGAGGGGCGCGACCAGTACGGCATGCAGACCTTCGACCAGCACCTGCAGGACCTCGTGCAGGCCGACGAGGTGACCTTCGAGGTGGCGATGGCCGCGGCGACGAACCCCTCCGACTTCGAGCTCAAGATGCGCATGTTCAGCCGTCGTGCCCCCTCGTCCGCTCCGGCGCCGGCGGCTGCGCCGGCCGCGGCGTCGGGCGGCCTGACCGGACTCTCCGGTGCGGGCGACTTCGACTTCATGGGCCAGTGATCCGCCTGGACGGGATCCTCGGCCCGGTCACGACCCCGTTC
>JAQBPZ010000105.1 GCA_028287225.1 Gemmatimonadota bacterium | reverse complement strand
GCATCGACAACCTGTCGCTGATGGCGTTGACGCTGGCGGTGGGCTTCGTGGTGGACGACGCCATCGTGATGCTCGAGAACATCATGCGGCACATCGAGGCGGGCGAGCCGCCGATGGACGCGGCGCTGCGCGGGGCGGAGGAGGTGGGGTTCACGATCCTCTCCATGACGCTGTCGCTCGCCTCGGTCTTCATCCCGCTCATCTTCATGGGCGGCATCATCGGCCGCCTCTTCCGCGAGTTCGCCATCACCATCTCGGCGGCGATCCTCGTCTCCGGCGTCGTCTCGCTGACGCTCACCCCCATGCTCTGCGCGCGCTTCCTCAAGCCGCACACGGGGGAGACGCACGGCCGCCTCTACAACATGTTCGAGAACGCCTTCGACCGCACGCTGCACGCGTACGAGCGCACCCTCGGCTGGGCGATGCGGCGGCGCTTCGTGACGCTGCTGTTCTCGCTGCTGATCCTCGTCTGCACGGTCGTCCTGTTCCGCGTGGTGCCGAAGGGACTCTTCCCGAGCGACGACACGGGGCTCCTGAGCGCCACCACCGAGGCGGCCCAGGGCACGTCGTTCACGGAGATGGTCCGGCTCCAGCTCCTGGCGAACGCCGCGCTCGTCAAGGATTCCAACGTCGTCGGGTACATGTCGTCGGTCAACGGCGGCAGTCGCGGCGATCTCAACATCATCCTCAAGCCGGCGGGACAGCGCCCCCCCGCCGACCAGATGGTGCAGATCCTGACGCGGCGGCTCAGCGGGATTCCCGGCCTCCAGGTGTTCGTCCAGAACCCGCCCAGCATCCGCATCGGCGGCCGCGGCTCCAAGACGCTCTACCAGTACACGCTCCAGGGCAACGACGTCCAGTCACTCTACGCGGGCGCCAACAAGCTCACCGCCTCCATGAAGCAGCTGCCGCTGCTCACGGACGTCACCAGCGATCTGCAGAACAAGAACCCGGTCGTCAACGTCAAGATCGATCGCGAGCGAGCGGCCAGCCTCGGCGTGACGCCCCTGGCGATCCTGCGCACGCTCTCGAGCGCGTTCAGCGAGCAGCAGGCCTCCACGATCTACACGCCCACCAACCAGTACTGGGTCATGCTCCAGCTCCGCCCGCAGGACCAGGCGGACATCTCGGCCCTCTCCAAGATCCACGTGGCCGGCCGAGGCGGAAAGCTCGTCCCGCTCTCCGACATCGCGACCTTCACGCCGGGCATGGGGCCGCAGAGCATCGCGCATTCCGGGCAGCTCGCGTCGGTCACCATCTCGTTCAACCTGCCCCCCAACGGAAACCTCGGCGCGGCGGTGGCCGCCGTGGAGAAGCTCGCGCAGCAGAACCTGCCGGCGAGCATCGCCGCCAACTTCTCCGGCACCGCGCAGGCCTTCCAGGACTCGCAGGCCGGCCTCGGCATCCTGCTGCTCATCACGATCTTCATCATCTACATCATCCTCGGGATCCTCTACGAGAGCTTCATCCACCCCATCACCATCCTGACGGGGCTGCCCTTCGCCGCCTTCGGCGCGCTGCTCGCCCTCTTCGTCACCGGCCAGCAGCTCGACGTCTACGGCTACGTGGGCGTCATCATGCTCATCGGCATCGTGAAGAAGAACGCCATCATGATGATCGACTTCGCCATCGAGGCCGAGCGCGCGGGCCACATCACGCCGGCGGAAGCCATCGTGCGCGCGGCGAGCGTGCGCTTCCGCCCCATCATGATGACGACGGTGGCCGCCATCGTCGGCACGCTGCCCATCGCCATCGGCATCGGCGCCAGCGCCGCCTCGCGGCGCCCGCTCGGCATCGCGGTGGTGGGCGGGCTGGCCTTCTCGCAGGTCGTGACGCTCTTCGTCACCCCGGTCTTCTATACCTATCTCGACGACCTGCAGTCCTGGCTCGGCCGCATGGCCAGCCGGCTGCCATGGGCGACGGATCCCGACTCCACTACGGCCCACGGCCCAATAGTCGCCTCGGGCGACTGAGCGACGCATGAACATCACCACGCTCTTCATCAAGCGGCCGGTCATGACGACGCTCGTCATGGTCGCCATCCTGTTCTTCGGCATCGTGTCGTACCGGAAGCTGCCGGTGAGCGACCTGCCCAACGTCGACTTTCCGACCATCAGCGTCACCGCCGTGCTCCCGGGGGCCAGCCCGGCCACGATGGCGGCGACGGTGGCGACCCCCCTGGAGAAGCAGTTCTCCACGATCGCCGGCGTCGACAACATGACGTCGACGTCGAGCCTCGGCACCACCAACATCGTCATCCAGTTCTCGCTCGACCGCAACATCGACGCGGCCGCGCAGGACGTGCAGGCCGCGATCACGCAGACGCTGCGCGGCCTCCCCCAGGGCATCCTCCCGCCGTCCTACCAGAAGACGAACCCGGCCGACGCGCCGATCATCACCCTGGCGCTCACGTCGGACCAGGTGCCGCTCTCGCAGCTGGACGAGTACGCGCAGACCACCATCGCGCAGCGGCTCTCCACGGTCAGCGGCGTGGCGCAGGTCCTCGTGTACGGCGCGCAGAAGTACGCCGTCCGCGTGCAGCTGGATCCCTCGCAGCTCGCCACGCGCAACCTGGCGCTCGGGGACGTGGCCACGGCGATCGCGAGCCAGAACGTCAACCTGCCCACCGGGGTGCTCAACGGTCCCCGCACCGCGCTCACCGTGCAGGCGAGTGGACAGCTCCAGTCCGCCGACGAGTTCCGCGACCTGATCGTCGCCTATCACAACGGCGCGCCCGTCCGGCTCTCCGAGATCGGCCGCGTCACCGACGACGTCCAGAACAACAAGACCGCCAGCTGGTTCGGCTCGTCCCGCTCCATCGTCCTCGCCATCCAGCGGCAGCCCGGCACCAACACCGTCGCCGTGGCCGAGCGCGTGAAGGCGCAGCTCGAGAAGGTGAAGGGAGACATTCCTCCCTCGGTGCACGTGCAGACGCTGTTCGACCGGAGCACCACCATCAAGGAATCCGTGGACGACGTCACCTTCACCCTCGAGCTCACGCTCGTGCTGGTGGTGCTCGTCATCTTCGTGTTCCTGCGCAACGTCTCGGCCACCATCATCCCGAGCCTCGCGCTGCCGATGTCCATCGTCGGCACCTTCGCCGTGATGTACCTGATGGGCTTCAGTCTGGACAACCTGTCGCTGATGGCGCTCACCCTGGCGGTGGGCTTCGTGGTGGACGACGCCATCGTGATGCTCGAGAACATCGTGCGCCACCTCGAGATGGGAAAGCCGCGCATGCAGGCGGCCCTCGACGGCGCGGGCGAGGTGGGGTTCACCATCCTCTCGATGACCTTCTCCCTCGCCGCCGTCTTCATCCCCATCCTCTTCATGGGCGGGATCATCGGCAAGCTGTTCAACGAGTTCGCGGTCACGATCGGCGTGGCCATCCTCGTGTCGGGCGTGGTCTCGCTCACCCTCACCCCGATGCTCGCCAGCCGCTTCCTGCGCTCCAGCCACGGCAAGCAGCAGGGCCGGTTCTACCAGCGCACCGAGCGGATGTACGAAGCGTGGCTGCACGCGTACGAGCGCAGCCTCGCCTGGGTCATGGTCCGGCGGCGCGCCACCCTCGTGTTCTCGGCCGTCGTCCTCGTGCTCACGGCGGTGCTGTTCGTCATCTCGCCGAAGGGTCTCTTCCCCACCGACGACACCGGCCAGCTGCTCGGCACCACCGAGGCGGCGGAAGGCGTGTCGTTCGACGCGCTCATCCTCGACCAGCAGCGCATCGCCGCGAAGATCGCCGAACACCCCGACGTGCGCTCGGTCACCTCGGCGGTCGGCACCACCGCGGCGGCGAACCAGGGGCAGCTCACCATCGACCTCAAGCCGCTGCACGACCGCAGCAAGAGCGCGCAGGAGATCGGCCGCGAGCTCAGCACCGCCGCGCTCGACGTGCCCGGCATCTCGCTCTTCATCCAGAACCCGCCGGCCATCTCCATCGGCGGCCTGGCGTCGAAGAGCCTCTACCAGTACACGCTGCTGAGCGGCGACATCGCCACGCTCAACCGCGCCGCCCGCGCGCTCGAGACGCGCCTCCGGCAGCTCCCGAGCCTCGCCAACGTCACGAGCGACCTGCTCATCGAGAACCCCCAGGTCACCGTCGACATCGACCGTGAGCAGGCCGGACAGCTCGGCGTCTCCGCCTCGGAGATCGAGAACACGCTCTACGACGCCTACGGGCAGAAGCAGGTCTCCACGATCTACACGTCGACGAACAACTACTGGGTGGTGATGGAGCTCCTCCCGGAGTTCCAGCAGGACGTCGGCTCGCTCGGCAAGCTCTGGGTGCGGTCCACGCAGGGCAAGGTCGTCCCGCTGAGCGCCGTCGCCAAGTTCACCACCGGCGTCGGCCCGGTCACGGTCAACCACTCGGGCCAGCTTCCGTCGGTCACCATCTCCTTCGACCTCGCCGACGGCGTCTCGCTCGGGAAGGGGCTGGACGACGTCAGGCGCGAAGCCGCCGAGGTGCTGCCGTCCAGCGTCACCGGCACCTTCGCCGGCACCGCCGAGGCGTTCCTCACGACGCAGCAGGGGCTCGTCGTCCTGCTCATCCTCGCCGTGTTCGTGATCTACGTGATCCTCGGCGTGCTCTACGAGAGCTTCATCCACCCCATCACGATCCTCTCGGGGCTCCCCTTCGCCGCGTTCGGCGCACTGCTCACGCTGCTGATCTTCCGCCTGGACCTCGACGTCTACGGCTTCGTCGGCATGATCATGCTCATCGGCATCGTGGAGAAGAACGCCATCATGATGATCGACTTCGCCCTCGAGGTGCAGCGCGACCGGAAGATGACGCCGGCCGAGGCGATCGTCGAGGCGGCGAGCGTGCGCTTCCGGCCCATCATGATGACGACGATGGCCGCGCTCATGGGCGCGCTCCCCATCGCCATCGGCTGGGGCGCGGGCGCCGCGAGCCGCCGCCCGCTCGGCGTGGCCGTCGTCGGCGGCCTCGCCTTCTCGCAGGTGGTCACCCTCTACGTCACGCCGGTCTTCTACACCTACCTCGACGAGCTCCAGACCTGGTTCGGCGAGCGCGGGCGCCGGCGCAAGCGCGTGAAGCAGGGCGAGCTCTTTCCGCAGCCGAGCGGGGATTGAAAGGGGATTAGGGATTAGGGATTAGGAACTGCCTGGCATCCCGAGCGTGTGTCATCCTGCTCGCCCGCAGGGCGGGTCAGGATCTTCTGTCCCTACCCCGAAGCAGGCCCCGCCCGCATGGAGAGAAGACTGCCCAGAGGGCGCCCGCCGCGCTTCGCGCAGCAGGATGACCTCCGCTCGGGACGCCAGGTCCCGGAACCCGCTCCCGTGAGGCGACAACGGTCCGAGTGGCATCCGAGTCAGTTCCTAATCCCTAATCCCTAATCCTTCCCTTTCACTCCGCATCGCTCGCGCATACCGCGTGAACGCCGCCCAACTGCCCACGAGCCACGCGACGCCGATGAGCAGCCCGCCGATGATGTCCGTGGGCCAGTGCACCGCGAGGTACAGGCGCGAATAGCAGGTGAGCGCCACGATGCACGACGCCACGACGAACGGCCACCGCCAGCCACGCGACAGGCGAAGCTGCAGCGCGATCGTGAAGTACAGGGCAACCGTGAGGATGGCGTGCCCGCTCGGGTACGACGCCCAGTTGTACAGGCCGCGCAGCGGGAAGAGGTTCGGGCGGTCGCGGTCCAGGAGGTACTTCATGGTGGGGTTGAGCGACAGCGAGCCCACCGAGACCACCAGCAGGTGCACCGCGGTCAGGACCCGGTCGGCCTTCTTCCAGAGCCACAGGCCGATCAGCAGCACGATCGGCAGGGTCGTGAGGTTGGTGCCCGCAAACGTCATGTAGAGCATCACCCGGTCGAGCCATCCCGGCAGCGTGTGACCGTGGAACCAGGTGAGCACCGCCCGCTCCCACGGTGCGCCGGCCCAGGCGCTCGTGCGGGAGAGCGCGAATCCGTAGCCCCAGCCGACCGCCCACGTCGCCGCGTACCCGATCAGCACATCGCGGACGAGGCGCCGTCGCGCGTGCCGACGCGCCGCGGTGTCAGCCGGCAGCGGGGGGCATCCCGGCGGCTCCGGCCTGGCGGACACCGGCGCCGATCCAGCGCTGCACCTCGGCCACCACGGCACGCGGCTCCACCGGCTTGGCCAGGTACGACGTGAAGCCCACCGCCTGCGCACGCTCCCGATCGTCGGCCAGCGCGTGCGCCGTGAGGGCGATGATCGGGATGTCCTTCGTCGCCGGGTCCTCGCGCAGGATCCGCGTCACCTCCCATCCGTCGATCTCCGGAATCGAGATGTCCATCAGGATCAGGTCGGGATTGGCGCTCCGGGCCAGCGCGAGTGCCTGGCGCCCGTCCACCGCCTCCACCACGTCGTACCCGACGTGCCTGAGCACGGTCGAATAGATGATCCGGTTGTCCTCGTTGTCCTCCACGAGGAGCAGGGTCTGGCCGATCGACGGACTTGGCTGCACTGGAAGGGCGAAAGAGGAAGGCGTACGGTCCCGTCAGATCGCAAAGGTAGTGCCTGCTAGCGAATGACGCGCCCTTCCATCGCCTTGACCTTCTCCACCCGCCGACGATGCCGCTCCGCGTTGGAGAACCTCGCCTCCAGGAAGGCGCGCACCAGCTCGGCCGCAAGCTCCTCGCCCACGACGCGCGCCCCCAGGCACAGGACGTTCATGTCGTCGTCCTCCACTCCCTGGCGCGCAGAGAAGCTGTCGTGGCACATGCACGCCCGGATGCCCGGCACCTTGTTCGCGGCGATGCACGCGCCCACGCCGCTCCCGCAGACGAGCACCCCGCGCTCGGCGCGTCCCTCCACGATCGCGCGGGCCACCGCCAGGGCCACGTCCGGGTAGTCGTCGCCCGCGACGGGGACCGGTGATCCGCAGTCCACGGCCTCGTGTCCCAGCGCGCGCACCTCCGCGAGCACCCGCTCGCGCAGTGGAAAGCCGGCGTGGTCGGCGGCGAAGGCGATCTTCACGGCCGGACTGTGCGCCGGATCACCGAGCAGGGGGGCTGCATGGCCGCGAATATAGCCACGGACGCGCGTGGGGAAAGTGCGCCACGTGACGTTTTGTGATTCCAGTCGTTTCCCAGCCGGAGGCGCCACCGCGTCACCGATCGCGACCACCCGACCCTTTCCGATGCCTGCGATGATGCCCGATCGCGTGGCTGGCGCCTCCAGACCGGCGGCCAGCGCAAGCCCAGCCGTGGCCCGACGGGAGCGACTTCGCTTCTCGGGCTTCTCGTACGAGCGATCCCCCGCGGGCCGCGTGACCTGCCAGGTCACCCTCGAGTTCGCGCCGGGCGAGAACGTCGTCGGCAAGGTGGAAGGGCAGGCGAGCCCCGCCGGCGACAGCCGGCTCGGCGCCGAAGCGGCCATCCGCGCACTGGAGATCTTCACGAAGGGCGGCCTCACCTTCGAGCTGGTCGGAGTGAAGGTGGTCCGGGCCTTCGACGCGAACGTCGTGATCACCTCACTGATCCAGCATGGCGACGAAGGGCCGGATCGCCTCCTCGGATGCTACCTCGCCGATGGCGACATGGTCAGGGGCGCCGCCCTCGCGGTGCTCAACGCCACCAACCGCGTCCTCGGCAACTTCATCACGTCGCACTAGAGCCCGCTCCTTACCGGACGGGCTCTCGTTCGTCTGGGGTATGTCGGGCCGTGTCACGCCCGTAGACGCTGGCGGCCTCCCGGCCTCCCTTCCTGCCAGATCCAGCCCCCGCCACCGCAGTTCCCTCCCGGGCGGGCGCCATTCCCGGAGACTGCCGTGCGCCTCTCGCCCCCGATCCTTCTCGTGGTCGCCCTGGCCGGCTGCGCCACGCACGTGTCGCCCATCGCCACGCCGATGCCGGCCGCCCGTTACACGGCCCTCCAGGACTCCCCTGATTCCGGCGGCCCCGTTGCCATCTGGGACGTGCCGGGCGCCCCGATCCTCCCCGACCGCGATACGAGCGAGCGCGACGTGATCCCCGCCGGAGGCCCGGTCGGCGGTCCGGCGGCGGCACCGCCGGCTCCTCTCGAGCTCACCCGTCGGGTGGTGGACGTCTTCGGCGACTCGATGTTCATCACCGCCCCCGTGCTGGACAGCGCGGTCGACGAGCCGACCTGGGACATGGACGTGCGCTCGTACGAGACCAGGGACCGCGTCGCCCACTACGTCAGCATGTTCAGCGGCAAAGGCAAGGGTCGGCTGACCGAGAGCCTGGAGCGGGGAACGCGCTACGAGCCGATGATCCGCGCCAGGCTCAAGGCGGGCGGCCTGCCCGAGGACATGTACTACCTGGCGCTCATCGAGAGCGGCTTCAACCCGAACGCGTACTCCCGCGCCGCGGCCGTGGGCATGTGGCAGTTCATGACCTCCACGGGCCGCGACCTGGGCATGCGGATCGACTGGTGGGTGGACGAGCGCCGCGACCCCGTGAAGTCCACCGGCGCCGCCGTGCGCTTCATCCGCGGGCTGCGCGACCAGTTCGGCTCCCTCTACCTGGCCGCGGCGGCCTACAATGGCGGGCCGGGACGCGTCGCCCGGGGCCTCGCGAAGTACTCGGACGACCTGGAGAACCACACCGAGCAGACCGAGGACGCCTTCTTCGTGCTCGCCGAGAAGGACTACCTGCGCAACGAGACGCGGGAGTACGTGCCGCAGCTCATCGCCGCCGCGCTCGTGGCCAAGGAGCCGGTGCGGTACGGCATGGAGCTCAAGCCCCTGCCGGCGTTCTCGTATGATTCGGTGAAGGTGCCCGGCGGCACCCCGCTCGCGGCGGTGGCGAAGGCCGGTGGCACCACGGTGGCGGTCATCCGCGACCTGAACCCGCACTTCCTGCGCGGCATGACGCCACCCGGCGCCCGGATGCAGGTTCGCGTCCCGGTGGGCGCCGCGTCCGGCTTCGACAGCGGCTTCGCCGCCCTGACGAAGGAGGAGCGCACCGCCACCCACAACGTCGTGAGCCGCAAGGGCGAGACGGTCGACCGAATCGCCGAGGCGAACGGCATCTCGGCGGCGGCGCTGGAGACCTTCAATGCGCACCTGCGCCACCTCAAGCCCAGTGGAAAGCTCGTCACCGGCCAGACGCTGATCCTGCCGACGCCGGCCGTGGCGGCGGCCGGGATGCACGTGCCCGATCCGTCCATCGAGAAGTACGGCAGCAGCGCGAGCAGCCGGTCGGCGCACATCCGGACGCACACCGTGACGCGTGGCGAGACCGTCCGCTCCATCGCCCGGAAGTTCGACACGACCCCCGAGCGGATCATGCGCCTCAACGGGCTCCGGAAGCCGGTCCTCTTCGCCGGCCAGGACCTGATCGTGTCCGGCACGCCTCGCTCGGCCACGGGCAAGGCGCGCGGAAAGTCGTCAGCCGCACACCATCCGGCATCGGCGAAGGACTCGGGGACGAAGAAGGCGGCGAAGGCCGTGAAGTCCCCGAAGACTGCGAAGTCCTCGCCGGCCAGGGCTCACGCCACGGTGAAGCACTCCCCCAAGGCGACGGCGAAGGCCACCGCGAAAGCCGCTCCGAAGCCCGCCACGAAGGCGAAGCAGAAGCAGGGGGCCTGACCCGGGCGAGCAGCAGGAAGGGCCCGCTCTCGACCGAGAGCGGGCCCTTCCTGCATCGCGGAACGATCCATCCACCCGCCGAGCTGACCAGCCGCGGCGGTCGTCGCCTACTCGACGGTGCCCTTGCCGTGGTACCCCTTCGTGATGATCCGGTCGTACCCGTTGGACGGGTTGTCGCCGCCGGCACGGGCCTTGGCGACCGCCACCGGACCCCGATTGTAGACCAGCAGCGCGAGCTTCACGTCGCCGTTGTACTCCTTGACGAGGCCGCGGAGGTAGCGGAAGCCGACCTCGAGGTTCACCTGCGGATTGTACAGGTTCTCGTGGGAGACGTCCTTCACGTAGTACCGGGCGGTGGAGGGCATGACCTGGGTCAGTCCGACCGCCCCCACCGGGCTCGTCGCGCGCGGGTTGAAGTCGCTCTCGAGCTTGACCAGGCGGAAGGCCAGGTCGGGGTCGATGCCCTCGGCGCTGGCGACGTCCACGATCGTCGTGGCCAGGTCGGCGCCGATCTTGTAGCGGCTCGAGTAGTTGATGATCGTCGTGGCGCGGTCCATCTGGAGCTTCATGAGCTCCAGCTCGCCGCGGGTGGAATCCAGCCGGGCCGCCAGCGCCCGGTCGGTGTTCACGGTCAGGCTGAAGGGGTTCGAGCGCGTCACGGGCGCCGCCTGGGCATCGGTCGTGACGGGCTTGCGATTACCCATCACGAAGGCAACGGCACCGAAGAAACCAAAGGCCAGGACCGTCTGCTTGATGCGGCTGCGACGACGGTAGGCGTCACCACGGTGCACGTACGTGCCACGTAGATTCTTCATAAGTTGAACCCCAGTAAAGGGTTAGCTACTGACGTACAGCGAGCTGCTCAGTAAGGTTATATGGCAGAGCCCGTGCCAACAAGCCTTGCGTAATCCCCTCCAGCCCCACCTGTTTTCTCGGCCAAAGATATATCGCCGATCGTCATCCCCCGGTCGATCGCCTTCGCCATGTCGTAGATCGTCAGCAGTGCGACGCTCGCTGCGACGAGCGCTTCCATCTCCACCCCCGTCTTCCCCACGGTCCGCGCGACCGCCTCGACCCGGACGCCCGGGAGCTTGGCGTCGAGGGTAAATGACAGCGCCAGGTCGTGGAGCGGAAGGGGGTGGCAGAGCGGGATGAGGTCGCTCGTCCGCTTGGCCGCCATGATCCCTGCCACCCGCGCGACGCCGAGGACGTCGCCCTTCTTCAGGGTGTTGCGGGCGATGGCCTCGAGCGTGGACGGCTGCATCGCGATCTGCCCGGTCGCGCGCGCCATGCGTGCCGAGTCGGCCTTGGCGCTCACGTCCACCATGCGCGCCGTGCCGTCGGGCGCCACGTGGGACAGGCTACCGGAGGGTTCGGTGCTCATGCCAGCAGCTCCTCCAGCTCGCGCATGAGCTGGCTGGTGATCAGTTGCGGGTTCACGTTGCCCGTCGCGCGCTCCTTTGCCACCTCCACCGCGCCCATCGCGCGCGCGGCGCGGCTCGCCCCGAGCGCGTTGCCCCGCTCGGCCGAGGCGCGCACCCGCTCATGGATCAGGGTGGTCAGGGCATCCAGGGCCGTGGTGAAGGCGCCGCGTGCCTTGCTGGAACCCTGGGTGAGGGCGGTGCGTGCCTGCTCGCGGCGGTCGCGGTTGCTCGCGGCGTCGAGCATCCGGCGCGCGCGGGCCATGGCGTCGGCCCACTCCGCCTCCGCGAGCAGCATGCCCGGCGCCCCGTTCGCGAGACGCCGCTGCTCGTCGGGCGACGACGGGCCGCCGGCGTCCCGGACGGCCTGCTGCATGGCCGGCTCGGCGAGCACCGCGTCCACGTCCACCGATCCCAGCGGGGGGACCCGGACCGCGATGACGCGCGAGCGGATGGTGGGGATGAGCGCCCCGGGCTCGCTCGTCGTGAGGATGACCGTGGTGCGGACCGGCGGCTCCTCCAGCAGCTTCAGGAACGCTCCCGCCGCGTCCTCGGACCCTTCCCGCATCACCATGCGCTCGGCGTCGCCAAGGATGTAGACCTTCCGCGCGGCCAGCGCGGGCGCCATGGCGGCCGACTGCACCATCGCGTGCACGGTGGCCACGTAGATCCCCTCGCCCGGCGGCGCGGGCGGGTAGGCACCGGTCCGCACCCGCTCCAGGGTGGCCTCGCGGAAGTCGTCGGCGATCTTGGACGGCGAGGCGTCGCCGTCCTTCAGCCGCGGGCGCGGGAAGTACCAGTGGATGTCGGGATGGGTGCCCGCGAGCGCATAGCGGCAGTGCTGGCAGCGCCCGCACGGCCTCGGCTCGGGGCCGTCGCAGACGAGGCGCTGGCCGAGCCAGAGGGCGAGCCGCTGCTTGCCGATGCCGAGTGGCCCGTGCAGCAGGAGGGACGCGGGCAGGGCGTCGCGCTGGATGGCGTCGTCGAACCGCGTGCGCAGGCCGGCGTGGCCGTGGATCGGGAGGAGGGGCACGGGTTGAAGTTAAGGGCGTGAGCGGTTTGCGGTGAGCGGTTGGCGGTAGGAGCGTCCCGAGGCCTGACCGCTCACTGCTCACCGCAGACCGCTCACGCCGTTCAGCCCTCCGGCACGCTTCCTGACTGCCAACACGACGGCTTCAGCAAGGAGACGGGAATGGAATTCGGACTCAAGGGACGCAAGGTCGCCATCCTGGCGACGGACGGCGTGGAGCAGGTGGAGCTGGAAGAGCCGAGGCGGGCCCTGGATGCCGCCGGGGCCATCACGCACCTCATTGCCCCGAAGGATGGCTCGATCCAGGCCATGAACCACGACGACAAGGGTGCACGGCTCCCGGTGGACTTCGCGCTGGCCGACGTGCGGCCCAGCGACTACGACGCCCTGCTGCTACCCGGCGGGGTGGCGAACCCGGACCGGCTGCGCACCGAGCCGCTGGCCGTGCAGTTCGCCCGCGAGTTCATGCTGGCCGAGCGTCCGGTGGCGGCCATCTGTCACGGCGCGTGGCTGCTGGTGGAGGCGGGGGCGGTCGCCGGTCGCACGCTGACCTCGTGGCCCTCGCTGCAGACGGACATCCGCAATGCGGGGGGCGAGTGGGTGGACGAGCCCGTGCACGTGGACGCGCAGCTCGTCACCAGCCGCAAGCCCGACGACCTGCCGGTGTTCTGCGAGACGATCGTTCGCGAGTTCGCCAACCGGATCGACGAGGGGCGGGTGGACGAGCTGAGCGAGCAGAGCTTTCCGGCGAGCGACCCACCGCCGGGCCCGAGCGCGATCGGGGGCGGGGGGGCGCACGTGGAGAGGTAGGATCCTGATTAGGGATTACGGATTAGGGATTAGGGATTAGGGATTAGGAACTGACCAGGACGCCCCTCGAACCTGTCATCCCACGAGCGCGCGCAGCGCGTCGAGTCGGGATCTTCCAACCCTGCGGACGGGCCAGCGTCGCGGCAGGGACAGCAGATCCCGACACTCGGTCGCGGTGCTCCCTCCTGCGGGATGACACCCGCCCGGGACGCCACGCGCCGACACGCGCCGCCAGGCGGGCCGACAGCTCGAGCGGCGCGCGCAGTTCCCAATCCCCAATCCCTAATCCCGATCCCGATCCCGACTCGCCTTTGAACCACAAAGCACTTGACAGAGTCGTCTGGCTCCCGCATCCTTCCCCCCATGCCGCGAGTCCTGCCATTCCGCCGGTCGGAGCCGCCCGCCATGCACGCGCGGGCCATGGACGACCTGAAGTTCATCCGTGAGACCATGGAGGCCGCGGCGACCTTCACGGCCGTCTCCGGCTGGGGCACCGTCTGCATCGGCGCCACTGCGCTCGTCGCCACCGGGCTCAGCATGCTCACCGACAGCGTCACGCGCTGGGTCTTCATCTGGCTCTGCGAGGCGGCGCTCTCCGTGGGCATCTCCGTCTACGCCATGGCGCGCAAGGCGCGCAAGGCGAAGATTCCGCTCTGGTCCGAGCCCGCCCGCAAGATCGTCTTCAGCTTCGCCCCGCCGCTCGCCGTCGGCGCGCTCCTCACCCTCGTCTGCTACGAGCACGACCTGTTCGTCCTGCTGCCGGGCATCTGGATGCTGCTCTACGGGGTCGGGGTGATCGCAGCGGGCACGTTCTCGGTGCGCATCGTTCCC
>JAQBPZ010000098.1 GCA_028287225.1 Gemmatimonadota bacterium | reverse complement strand
GCGCGCGCCAGGCGCAGCGAGGGCAGCTCCGCGCCGCCGTCCGGCAGCACGTGCCCGGCGCCGTCCGCGGCGCCCGCGTCCTCCCCCCAGTCGCGCGAGAGGATGATCGGGTCCCAGCCGGCTTCCGGCAGGTAGCGCGCGAGCGTCGCCACGTGCCGGACGCCGGCGCTGAACGCCGGCAGCCAGGGATAGCTGACGATGAGGACGCGCGGCATGCTACCGGCGCCCGGCGTGCGGGGCGGTCACCGCGTCGTGGCGGCGACCGGCGTGTCGATCCGGATCTCCGCGCCCGCCTGCTCCAGGCGGCCGCGCAGGCGCTCGGGCAGCCGAGCGCGGATCACGATCTGCTCGCCCTCCTGCCGGGTGTCGAGCACCTCGCCCTGCGCATGGATCTCCGCGAGGAGGCGCCCGTCGCCGGACCGGAGCCAGACCTCGGCCACCGGGCGCCGAGCGCGCATCGCATGGCGCAGCGCGCGGCGCAGCGGATCCAGCCCGTCGTCGCTCGTGGAGCTCACGAACACGGCGTTCGGCACCAGCGCCGTGACCCGCTCCTGCATCGCGAGCAGCGCGTCCTCGGGCAGCAGGTCGATCTTGTTGAACACGAGGAGCACGGGCTGCTCGTGGAGCTCCAGGTCCATCAGCACCTGGTCCACGACCATGCGCTGCTCCTCCCAGCTCGGATGGCTGGCGTCCACGACGTGCAGCAGGAGGTCGGCGTCCCGCGTCTCCTCGAGGGTCGCACGGAACGACGCCACGAGATGATGCGGGAGCTTGCGGATGAAGCCCACCGTGTCGGTGAGCAGCACCTGCGCATTCTCGCCCAGGTCCACCTCGCGCGTGAGCGGATCGAGCGTGGCGAAGAGGCGGTCCTCCACGTGCACCTCCGTCGCGCCCGACAGGCCGCGCAGGATGGAGGACTTGCCCGCGTTGGTGTAGCCGACCAGCGACGCCTTGAACGAGCCCGCGCGCGACTGGCGCTGCACCGCGCGGTTCTGCTGCACGTGCGCGAGGCGCTCGGTGAGCAGCTTGATGCGGTGGTTGATGAGCCGCCGGTCGCTCTCGAGCTGTGTCTCGCCCGGTCCGCGGACGCCGATGCCGCCGCGGAACTTCTCGAGGTGGGTCCACATCCGCGTGAGGCGCGGCAGCGTGTACTTCAGCTGCGCGAGCTCCACCTGCATCTTGGCCTCGCTCGACCGCGCGCGCGTCGCGAAGATGTCCAGGATGAGCTCCGCGCGATCCACCACGCGGGTGCCGACGATGGTCTCGATGTTCTTGCCCTGGCTCGGCGAGAGCTCGTCGTCGAAGATGATGAGCGACGCGTTCTTCTCCTGCACCAGCTGCTTCAGCTCGTCGATCTTGCCCTTGCCCAGGTACGTGCCGGCATGCGGCCGGTCGAGCTGCTGCGTCAGCTCGCCGACCACCTCGGCGCCGGCCGTATCGGCCAGCCGTTCCAGCTCACGGAGGTGCTCGTCGAGGGCGCGGCGGGCACCGGGACGCTTGAGCGGAGCGCCCACGAGGAGCGCCCGCTCCACGGGGGCGTTGACGGAGATCATCAGGTCGCGTGAGATGGAACGGCCTCGCTAGCGGGAGTTGCCGCCGAACGCCGAGAAGCGCCCGGTGGACGAGTAGGGCACGGTGAAGTTGCCGATGACGGTGCCCACGGTGACGTCGCCGTTCACGCGGTACGGCACCGCGCCGCTGTTCATGAGCTGCCGCGCCGCCGCGCCGATGCCGGCGTAGGTGAAGCTCACCGGAATCGTCACCGTGGTGGAATCACCCGACTGCACCGTGAACTGGCTGTCGAGCGTGCCCGTCGCGAGGTTCGTCGGCGTGCTGCTGTTGTCGCCGACCACCACGTTGTACGACAGACGCGTGGCGTCCAGGCGATAGCGGTTCGGGTTGTAGACGTTGAGCTTCACCCCGAGCTGGCCCCCCGTGAGCCCGATGCCCTGCACCGCAACGTCCTTGAGCTGCACGACCGGCTGCTGGAACGCCTGCCTTCCGAGCATGCTGCAGGCCGCGGTCGCCGCCATGGCGACGGTGGCGGCACCCAACACGAGACGACGCATGTTCACTCCTCCGAGGATTGTGGTTCCGACGACGGCTTGTCCTGCGCGCGGGCGCGAAGCTCCGCCCACCAGGCGACCCGCTTCGCGATCTCCTTCTCGAACCCGAACGGACCCGGCTCGTAGAATGCCGCGCCCGTCAGCGCATCGGGCAGGTACTCCTGCGGGATGTATGCCTCCGGGACGGAATGCGCATACTGATACCCTTCGTGGTAGCCCAGTTCCTTCATGAGCCGCGTCGGCGCATTTCGCACGTGCAGGGGCACCTGCCCCGCCGGGTGCTCCCGCGCGGCCTCGAGTGCCGCATCCAGCGCCCGCTTGCTGCTGTTGCTCTTCGGCGCGGTCGCCAGGTAGATCACCATCTGCGCCAGGGGAAGGTACCCCTCCGGCGCGCCCAGCATGTGATACGCGTCACGTGCGGCCACGGCGAGCTTGAGCGCCTCCGGATCCGCCAGGCCGATGTCCTCCGCCGCCATCGCGATGGCGCGCCGGAAGATCACCATCGGATCCTGCCCGCCCTCCAGCATGCGCGCCATCCAGTACAGCGCGGCCTGCGGATCGCTGCCGCGCAGCGACTTGTGGAAGGCGCTCAGGATGTTGTACGTCTCCTCGCCGCCCTTGTCGTAGCGCGAGAACCGCAGCTGCGCGGCGTCGCGCGCCGCCTGCGCGGTGATCCGCCCGCCGGCGCCGACGTGGTCCGCCGCCGCCTCCAGCACCGTCAGCGCACGCCGCGCGTCGCCATCCGCCTCCAGCGC
>JAQBPZ010000091.1 GCA_028287225.1 Gemmatimonadota bacterium | reverse complement strand
GAGCAGCTCGGGCGCCACATCCGGCAGCGCCACGTCGACGAACCACCTGGCGTGCGGTCCGTAGAGCGAGTGCTGGTCGATGGTCTGCGCCGCCCCCACGTCCCGCAGCTCGGGGGGGCGATCCGCCGTGAGCACCACCAGCGACACGCCGGCGCGATGCGCCTCCACGACCGCGGGGAGGAAGTTGGCCGCGGCGGATCCCGAGGTACAGAGCAGCGCCACGGGCGCCGCCGACATGCGCGCCATGCCCAGCGCAAAGAATGCCGCCGATCGCTCGTCGAGCTGCATCCAGCTGCGCAGGCGCGGGTGCGCGGCGATGGTCAGGGCCAGCGGCGCGGAGCGGGAGCCCGGCGCGATGACCACGTCGCGCACGCCGGCACGCACCAGCTCCTCGACGAATGCGCCCAGGTACACGAAGGCGGCACGATCGGGCGACGTCATGTGCACCCGGCTCCGCGCCCGGCACCTGCGGGGCGCACCACGGCCGTGGACGCCACCGCGAGCGTGGCTTCCATGGCGCCAAGCTTCACGCGCGACTCGTTGAGCTCCGCCTCCGGATCGGACGCCGCCACGATTCCGCAGCCGGCGAACAGCAGTGCGTCGCCTCCGGAGACGAGCGCCGAGCGAAGGGCCACCACGAGCTCGCCGCAGTCGGCGGCAACCCAGCCGATGGGCGCCGCATACCAGCCGCGGTCCAGCTCCTCGTGCGCGCGCAGGAAGGCCAGCGCCTCGTCGCGCGGCGCTCCCCCCACCGCGGGAGTGGGATGCAGCGCACCCGCCACCTGCAGCAGCGTGTGGCCCTCGCGCAGCGTGGCGCGCACCGCGGTGTGCAGGTGGTGCACGTTGGGCAGCGTCAGCAGCGACGGCATGTCGTCGGCCGTCACCTCCTCGGCAACGTGCGCCAGCGCCGACCGCAGGGCCGTGAGCACCAGGGCGTGTTCGGCCTGGTCCTTGGCGCTGTTCACGAGGCGCGCGGCCGATGCGCGGTCCTCCGCGGGCGACGCGCCGCGTGCCGCCGACCCGGCCAGGCTGCTCGACTCCAGGATGCGCCCACGCAGCCGCACGAGACGCTCGGGCGTGGCCCCGGTGAAGACCGCGCTCTCGCGCCAGTACGCGAACACGTAGGCGGTCGGATGCGCGGTCCGCAGGTGCGCGAGCGCGGCCAGCACGTCGAGTCCGACTGGGGCGCTGGCCCGCTCGGCGCGCGCCACGACCACCTTGTGCAGCGAGCCGCCCTGGATCTCGCGCAGCGCGCGTTCCACGAGCATACGCCACGCGGCATCCGGCCGCACCGGCGCAAGGCGCAGCGCGCCGGCCGCGTCGGGCGAGTAATCAGGCGCTTCGTGCGCCGCGGACGCCTGCGACGATGCGAGGATGACGTCCCGCACCTGCAGCAGGGTGTCGAGCGACGGCGCCCGCGCATCGTGCGGCTCCGCGACGAACGATGTCGTCAGGGTGTGGCGACCCGCACTCGCCGTCAGCCGCAGCGCGGGCACGATGAGGTGCGCATCCGGAAAGGCGCGCCAGTCGTCGCTCCGCCGGGCAGTGGGGTCGAAGGCGAAGCCACCGACGAGCGCAGGCCCGTCGATGCCCGATGCGTCCTGCACGCCGTCGACGATGGCCGTGGACAGCAGCTCGCGCCACTCCCGGTCCGCGTCGGCAAAGCGGGTCGCCCCCGAGGGCGCGACCACCACCGCGGCGCCGATCGCGGCGAAGGCCAGCTCGCTGGGCGCGTGCGACCAGAACATGCGCCCCGCCCGGAGCAGCGCCTCGATGCCCGGGTCGGCTTCGCCGGCGAGCGCGGTGCACCGGAGCGCGGCGAGCGGGTCGATCGCGGCGACGCGCTCCGCGACGCTCACGAGGACCCTGCGGCCGGTGCGTCGTGCATCAGCCACCGCGCGAGCGGCGAGTGCGGCGAGCCGCTCCCGAAACCCGGCGTCAGGTGCCTCGTTCATCTCCAGCGTCTCGTCGGTTTCCGGAGGCTGCCTAGAAGAAGTCCTGGAGCCAGAACTTGATGCGGTCGCCGAGCTTGTCCATCCCTGCACCGCTGGGAAGCTTGATGCGCTTGGCCGAGGCGGTCGCGCCACCCAGCGCCATGCGATGTGCGCCGTACTGCGCGAGCCCCACCACGGTGCTGAAGCGCGACGCATCCACGGAGTCGCTCAGCCCGCCGACGCGCTCCGACGGCGTGCCGACGCGCACGCCCGTGCCGAACACGTCGCTCGCCAGCTCGGCCGCGCCCTGCATGGCCGCCGCACCGCCCGTGATCACGAGCCCCGCGCTCAGCTTTCCGGCATAGCCCGCCGCGCTCACCTCGCGCTGCACGAGGTCGAAGATCTCGTCCATGAGCTGGTGGATGATGTGGGCCAGCAGCTCGCGCGGAATCTGGCGGTCGCCTTGCGCCACGGTGCTCGGGAGCTGGATGATCTCGCTCGGGTCCACGAGGGCCTCGTAGGCGCAGCCGTGCCGCTCCTTGAGGCGCTCCGCATCGGCCTGCGTGACCCCCAGCCCGTGCACGATGTCGTTGGTGACCGCGTTGCCGCCGAAGGCATGGGTACCGAGATGCCGGATCTTGCCCTCGTGGAAGATCGCGAGGTCGGTGGTGCCGGCGCCCATCTCCACCAGCGCGACGCCAAGCTCCTTCTCGTCCTCGGTGAGCACCGCGAGCGAGCTCGCGAACGGCTCGAGCACGAGGTCGCGCACCCTGTAGCCCGCGCGCTCCACGCTCTTGCGGAGGTTCGTCGCCGGCGACGAGCCGATGGTGACGAGGTACATCTCCACCTCGAGCCGCGTCCCGCTCATCCCGATCGGGTCGCGGATCCCGGTGTCGCGATCCACGGTGTACTCCTGCGGGATCGCATGCAGCAGCTCGCGGTCCTGCGGGATGGCCTGCGCGCGCGCGACCTCGTTGGCGCGGTCGACGTCGGACTTCGCGATCTCGTCGTTGCTCACCGCGACGATGCCCTTGGAGGTCATCGCCTGCACGTGCTCACCCGCGATGCCGGCGTACACCTCGCTGATCGTCGCGCCGGCCATTCGCTCGGCATCACTCAGGGCCTTCTTGATCGACCGCGTCGTCTCCTCGATGTCCGAGACGACTCCGCGGCGCATGCCGGTGGTGCGCGCCTGACCGACGCCGAGCACCTTGATGGTGGGGTGCTTGGACTGATGGTCGACGACTTCCGCGATGATGGCGGTCGTCTTGGCGGAGCCGATGTCGAGTCCGGCGACGAGGCGGTCCGAGTTCATGGCAGTCTGGCGATCACTTGGTCGCGGTAGCGGAGATCGAGCTCGGCGGCGCGCAGCTGACGCCGCGCGAGGTCTCGCTCAACAGGTTCGATGTCGGATAGACGCGCGAGCGACACGGTCGTCAATGCTCGCACGGGGAGGCCCGCCACGTCCAGCACCACCTCGTCGGCGCCGGTCGCGCGGATGGAGCTCACGCGGGCGTAGAGACGGGGCGTCTCGCGCTGCATGGCTCCCAGCAAATGATACACTGCGGTCGCCCGCGGCGCGGCCGTGACGATCGGCGCGTCCACCGGGGTGCGGCTCGGATCCAGGGGAAGCTGCACGCCGCGCTCGTCGAACGCGCGCAGGCCGGCGGGGGTGGGCGCGAGTGCCACGGGCCGCCGCTCCACCAGCGACACGACGATGGTGCCGGGCAGCCGTCGAGTGACCGTGACCGATTCCACCTGCGGATGCGTGCGAATCCTGGCGGCCAGCGGCTCCAGGGGATCCCACACGCTGCGGGTGGTGTCCACCGCCAGCCGGCGCAGCACGTCCTCGGCGGGGGTGTAGCGGACGCCGAGCAGCTCGACCTTGCGAACGCGGAAGAAGTCCAGGTGCGCCAGGGCGGGCGGTCCCCAGAAGGGGCTCGCGAACAGGGCGACGAGGACCACGCTGCCCAGGGCGAGCTGCCAGCGGGGGGTGGGCGTGACGGCGTCGGATGACGGCTCCTCGAGGTCTCCCGGCGCCCCCGCGTCGCGCGCGGTCGTCACCCGGTGCGCGACCGGAGGGCGGCGAGCAGCTCGGGCCCCACGCGGGTCACGTCGCCGGCGCCCATCGTGACCACCAGGTCGTCCGGACGCACATCGGCGAGCAGGGCGTCGCAGAGTGCGGCACGCGGACCGCGCCAGACGGGCGCGCGCCCCACGGCGGCCATGCGATCGGCGACCAGCCCGCTCGTCACCCCCTCGATCGGCCCCTCGCGCGCACCGTAGATGTCCACGAGGAACACCGCGTCGGCCTCCACCAGCGCCGCGGCGAACTCCCCGGCAAAGTCGCGCGTGCGCGAGTAGAGGTGCGGCTGGAAGGCCACGACGAGCCGCCGGTCGGGCGCGGCCGCCCGCGCGGCCTGCACCGTGGCGCGCACCTCGGTGGGGTGATGCGCGTAGTCGTCCACGATCAGGGCGCCCGCGGCGTCGCCGAGGAGCTGAAAGCGGCGCTCCACGCCGCGGAACGCGGCGATGCCCGGGGCCATCTGCTCCACCGTGACGCCGAGTCCGAGTCCCACCGCCAGGGCGGCCAGGGCGTTGCGGACGTTGTGCTCGCCCGGCACCGCGAGCATCACCTCCCCCGACGGCTTGCCGTCGTAGACCACGTCGAATCGCGTGCCCAGGCCCTCGCGCCGCAGGTTCACGGCGACCAGGCGCGCGTCGGGCGAGTGCAGCCCGTAGCGGATGACCTCCGCGGCCGCCGGCGTCGGAATGCGGTTGGCCTCCACGTCGTCCGCGCAGAGCACCACGTATCGGGCGTTGCGCACGTACCGGGCGAAGGTGCGCCGGAGGTCGTCGAGGTCCGCGTAGATGTCGAGGTGATCGGCCTCGAGGTTCGTGACCACGGCCACGGTGGGCTCGAGGGCCAGGAACGACCGGTCGTACTCGTCCGCCTCCACCACGAAGCGCGTGGGGCTGCCCGCGCGCAGGTTGCCGTTCCAGTCGCTGACGCGCGCACCCACGTAGCCGGTGGGATCCAGGCCCGCGGCGGCGAGCGCCTCGGTGGTGAGCACCGTCGTCGTGGACTTGCCGTGCGTGCCGGCCACGCCGACGAGCATCGTGCCGGCGGTCGCCTCGCCGAGCGCCTCGGCGCGACGGATCACCGGAATGCCGAGCGCCTGCGCGCGCGCGAGCTCCGGGTGGTCCTTGCGCATGGCGGAGGTCACGACGAGCGCCCGGGAGCCGCCCACGTGATCGGGCGAGTGGCCGTTCAGCACGGCCACGCCGCGACGCACGAGGTCCGGCGCGTTCTCCGGGTGGGTGTCGCAGCCGGTGACGGTGGCTCCGCGCAGCATGAACAGCTCGGCGAGCGCGCTCATCCCCGCACCGGCAATGCCGACGAAGTGGACGGGTCTGGGGTCGGACGTGTCGAGGAGGAGGTTGGTGCTCATGGGTGGCGAAATATACGGCGCGGCGGGAGGACCGTCAGCTGAGGCGTTCCGCGATGCTGCGGCACCAGCCGCAACGCGGCGGTGCGCTGGGTCACTGGCCGCGGCGCCGAACGTTCAGGATGGCCTCGTCCGCCGGCAAGCTTTGCCGTCATCATACGCGAATGCCGCGAATGCGCGCACTGAAATGGACACGATTCCTTGCTGCGACCGGCCGGATTCGCAGTGATCGCCCGACGACACTCGCTGAATTCGCGTGCGCGCGAAGCACGCAGCGAGAGCGGCCGGATCAGCCGCGGCCCAGCAGCGCAAGGATCCGTCGCGCGATCGTCTCGGCCGCATCCGGCCTCGCGCGGTTGCGGGCGCCCGCGGCCAGCCTGGCCATGGCGTCGGCGTCTCCCGACAGCCCGCGCAGCACGCCATCCAGGCGGTCCGCGGTGAGCTCGGCCTGGGGCAGGTTGATGGCCGCGCCGGCCGCCTCCAGGACGCGGGCGTTCACCGACTGATGGTCGGCGGCCGCGGTGGGCAGCGGGACGAGCACCGCCGGGATCTCCCAGGCGAACAGCTCGGCGGTGGTCATCGCGCCGGCGCGCACGAGCGCCAGGTCGGTGGCGGCGTACGCGTCGGCGATGGGCGCGAGGTACTCGCGCACGCGAACGCGTCCTCCGTCCAGGGCGGCGAACTCCTGGTAGCTCGCCTTGCCCGTCATCCAGATCAGGTACAGGTCGTCGGGCAGCCCGCGCTTCACGAGCTCCGCGACCACGAGGTTCATGGCGCGCGATCCCTGGCTGCCGCCGTAGACGAGCAGCACGTGGCCGCCCGTGGGCGGAAAGCCCCAGGCCTGCCGCGCGGCGGCGCGATCGGGCCGCGGGCGCGGCGGCGGCTCGATCGGCGCCCCGGTGTCGATATGGCGCGACGCCTCGCCGCCGATCACCTGCCCCGCCTCGGGAAAGGCCAGGTAGTACTCGCGGGTCACGCGCCGGAAGGCGCGCGCCGTGAGCCCGGGATAGCTGTCGCCCGCCTGCTGCACGATCGGGATGTGGTGGACGGCGGCATAGACGAGTGCGACGCCCGCGGCGTACCCCCCGGTGCCGACCACGAGTCGCGGCCGGCGCTCGCGCGCGCGGGCGCCGAGCTGCCGCCACGCGCCCACCGCACCCACGAGGGTCTTCCAGTTCTCCCAGGGCCGCGTGCGATAGAGCGGATGGAGGTCCAGCAGGAGGTGCGGAAACTCCGTCGTGGGAAGCACCGTCTTCTCGATCCCGCGCTGCGCGCCGATGAAGAACGGCTGGATGGTCGGGTCGAGTCGCACGAGCGTGCGCGCGATGGCGAGCCCGGGATACAGGTGCCCGCCCGTTCCCCCGCCCGCAAACAGGACCGTCGTCTTCTCAGCCATGATCGTGATCCTCGTGCGCGGTGGGGTCCAGCGGGTCGGGCCCGCTCCAATGCGAACTTCGTTCCGTCCCGCTGTGGCCGGGACCCTCTGGGCGTCGTGCGTACGCGAATTCCGCGAACGCTTCGCGATCGAATCGGCGCGAATCACGAGTTGGGGGGAACATCACCCCCTTGTCTGCCATTCGCGGGAATTGTCCGTCATGGCAATCGCGGCGATTCGCGTACGCTCAAAGCACCTGCCCGCGGGCTCGAGGCGCTATCGGAGCGGGTCGGTCGCTCCCGAGCCGATCACGCGCTCCTTCGTGCTCCCGATGTTCACGAGGATGCCGGTCAGGAACATCGTGAGCACGATGTTCGAGCGGCCGTACGACACGAACGGCAGCGTCAGGCCGGTCGTGGGCAGCAGGCCGACGACGACCCCGATGTGCAGGTAGGCGGTGAGCGCCGTCACGAACGTGAGGCCGACGGCGACGAGCTGGAGAAAGGGCGACCGCGCCCTGCGCGCGATCCGGAAGCCGAGCAGCGCGTAGGCCGCGAACGCGAGCGTGACCGCCGCGAGCCCCACGAACCCCCACTCCTCCCCGATGTTGCTCGCGATGAAGTCGCTGTAGGGAAAGGGGAGGAAGCCGTACTGCTGGCGCCCCTGCCCGAAGCCCACGCCGAACGCGCCCCCGGATCCGACGGCGATCAGGGACTGGTGCAGCTGGTAGTTCACCTGGTCGGCGGCCTTGCTCGCGTCGAAGAAGCCGCTCAGGCGAAGGACGGCGTACTGCAGCTTCTGGATCTTCGTCCAGAGGACCGGGATCGCGAGCGCGAACAGCGTCACGAAGTGGGCGACGCGCACCCCGCCCACGAAGAGCAGCAGCGCGAGCAGGAGCGTGTACAGCATCGCGACCGAGAGGTCGGGCTCGAGGGCGGCGAGCAGGTCCAGCACCCCGATCACGACGAAGAAGGGCAACACGCCCTTCGTGAGCCGCCGCAGCCGCGCGCCCTTCTTCACGATGAGCATCGACGTCCAGATCACCACCGCCAGCTTGCCGAACTCCGACGGCTGGAGCGACGTGCCGAGCAGGAAGCGCTTGGAGCCGTTCACCCGTGGCGCGATGCTCGCCGGCAGCACGAGGCAGAGGAAGAGGGTGGCGATGGTGATCCACATCATGGGCCACGCCCACCGCTCCCATCGCTCCGCGGGCAGCTTGGCCGCCACCGCGAACGCGACCACGCCCGCCAGCACGCCCGTGGCCTGCCGGGCCACGAAGTACCAGCTGTCACGGTTCTGCTGCATCGCGACGATCGCGCTGGCGCTGTACAGCACCGCGAGCCCGAACACGAGCAGGAGCGCCATCACGAGCACCAGGCCGCGCGCCTCGCTGCCCATGCGCCACCGCTCGCGCACCTGCGCGCCGGAAAGCGCGCGCTCGCGCTCCCTCGGCACCGCCGCCGACGTCATCGCCCCCCCCCGAGCTCCGCGGCGAGCTGCTTGAAGGTGCGCCCGCGCTCCTCGTAGTTGTGGAACATGTCGTAGCTGGAGCAGGCCGGGGAGAGCAGCACCGCGTCGCCCGCCGATGCCGCGGCCAGCGCGCACCGCATCACGTCCGCGAAGTCGCCGGCCACGCGCTCCACCGGCACCACGTCCGCGAGATCCTGCACCACGAGCGGGGCGGCCTCGCCATACGCGATCACCTGCTTCACGGTGCGCCGCAGCTCGTCGGCGAGGGCCGTGTACGGCTCGCCCTTGTGACGGCCGCCGAGCAGCAGCACGGTGGGACGCTGCATGCCGGCGAGCGCCACGAGCGTGGACGCGACGTTGGTGGACTTGGAGTCGTTGATCCATTCGACGCCGTTCCACGTGCCGGCCGGCTCGATGCGGTGCTCCAGCGCGCGAAAGTCGCGCAACGCCATGGCGATGCGGCGGCGCGACTCATCCGTGCGATGCGCCTCGTCGGCGCCCATCACCGCGAGCGCCGCGGCCAGGGCGTTGGCAACGTTGTGATCGCCCAGCAGGACGAGGTCGCCGCGCGCCACGAGCGGTGCACCGAGCACCACGAGGCGCTCAGTCGTCCGGTCGTACCAGGCGTCCCCCGCCCGCTGCACCACGCTGAAGCGGAGATGGCGCCCACGCACGCCGGCGGTCATGCGCTGCACTTCCGCGTCGTCCGCATTCGTCACCCAGCACGAGTGCTCGTTCGCGTTGCGGAAGAGCTGCGCCTTGTCGGCGAAGTACTGCTCCACGCCCTCGTACCGGTCGAGGTGATTGGCCGACAGGTTCGTCAGCACCCCCACGGCCGGGGCGATGCTCGGCGTGTCATGGAGCTGGAACGACGAGGTCTCCAGCGCGATCCAGTCGGGCGCCCGGTTGCGCAGGGCGATCTCGCAGAGCGGAGTACCGATGTTGCCCGCCGCCACGGTTTCGTATCCCAGGCCTTCCAGCAGGCGGTGCGCGATCGACGTCGTGGTCGTCTTGCCGTTGGTGCCGGTGATCGCGACGTACCGCTGGTGCGGAAGGAAGTGGAGCGCGATCTCCAGCTCGCCCACGATCGGCACGCCGGCATCGCGAGCCGCCACCATGGGGGCTGCATCCGGCGGGATACCGGGGCTCGCGACCACGAGCGCGCTACGCGCGATGCGCGCGAGATCGTGGCCACCCTGCTCCACATCCACGCCGAGCGACTGGAGCGCGGCGGCGGCGTGGGACACGGCATCGCCCGTGCCCGCGTCGCTCGCGTACACCCGCGCGCCCGCGCGCAGGAGCAGCTCGGCGGCGGCGCGGCCGCTGCGCGCGAGCCCGAGCACGCTGATCTCCCCGCGCGTCCACGGCGCCGGCAGCGCTTCGGTCAGCGAACGGACAGGCATCCGGCTAGCGGAGCTTGAGCGTGCTCAACGCCAGGAAGGCGCCGATGATGCCCACGATCCAGAAGCGCACCACGACCTGCTGCTCGCTCCACCCCTTCACCTCGTAGTGATGGTGGAGGGGCGCTCGAAGGAAGACGCGGTTCTTCTGCGCGTACTCGAGCCCGTGGCGGCGCCGGTGGAACTTGAACACGAAACGCTGGATCACCACCGACATCATCTCGGCGAAGAACACGAGGCCCACGAAGACGAGCAGGAACTCCGACTTGAGCAGGATGGCCACCGCGCCGAGCGCGCCGCCGAGCGCCAGGGAGCCGGTGTCGCCCATGAAGATCTGCGCGGGGTACGTGTTGAACCAGAGGAACCCGATCAGCGCCCCGACCATCGCGAGGCAGTACACGGTCAGCTCCCCCGAGTGCTGCAGGTAGAAGATGCCGAGGTACCGGCTCGCGTCCACGCGGCCGATGAGGTACGCGAAGATCGCGAGCACCCCGAAGGCAATGGCGCTGAGCCCCGCCGCGAGGCCGTCGAGCCCGTCGGCGATGTTCACCGCGTTGCTCACGCCGGTGAGCACGAAGGTCACCCAGAGCACGTAGAGGAAGCCGAGCGCCGGAAACAGCGGACGCACGAGCAGGTACTTGTAGAAGGGCAGCGTGGTGGACGCGCCCGGCAGGGTCGGCGAGAGCGGGTGCAGCCAGAGGAAGACCCCGAGCGCCAGCCCGATGCTCACCTGGCCGATCAGCTTGTAGCGCTCCACCAGCCCCTCGTTCTTCTGGCCGAGCCGCTTCTGCTTGAGCTTCAGGTAGTCGTCGAGCCACCCGATGAGGCCCATTCCCGCGGTCACGCCCAGCGCGAGCAGCACGTAGCGGCTGAACAGGCGCGCCCAGAGCACGGTCGCCACGAGCGCCGAGAAGAGGAAGATCAGCCCGCCCATCGTCGGCGTCTTCGCCTTGGCGGCATGTGATTCCGGCGTGCCTTCGCGGACGACCTGGTAGTTCGCCACGTTGTCGAGCCGCTTCAGGATGAGCGGACCGACCAGGAAGCTGAGCAGGATCGCCGTCACCGCCGCGCCCGCCGCGCGAAAGGTGATGTAGTTGAAGATGTTCAGCGCATGGTAGCGCGGAACGAGCGGGATGAAGAGATAGTAGAGCAAAGAGGGTGTGGACGTATGGTGATGAAGGGGCCGTCGACAGTTATTTCGCGCCCGCCCACTCGGCGATCATCGGGACCAGCCGCTCGAGCCGGACGCCGCGCGAGCCCTTGAGCAGGATAATGGCGTCCGGCCTCAGGCGCGAACACGCCGCGGCCCAGGCCGACTCCGGGTCGATTCCGTGCACCGCACGGGGGTCGTCCGGCGCCACACGGCGGAGCGCGTCCGCGTAGGCGCCCACCCCCACCACGAGCTCGATGTCCAGCGCGAGGGCGTCCCGCGCCACGTCGTCGTGCAATCGGTCGGCGTGGTCGCCCAACTCAAGCATCGTGCCCAGCACGGCTACGCGCTGGCGGCCCGCGCCGGCATGCGCCAGCAGCTCCAGGGCCACGCGCGCCGACCCGGGGTTGGAGTTGTAGGCGTCGTTGATCACGGTGCTCGTGCCGAACTGCTCGAAGTTCACGCGCATGGGCGGCGCCGGCATGGCCGCGATGCCGCGGGCGGCGGCGGCCAGCGAGACGCCGGCCTCGCGCGCCACGGCCAGCGCGAGCATCGCGTTGCGCAGGTTGTGCACCCCGCGAAGCGGCACGCGCACCGTCTGCCCCTCCAGCTCCAGCCATCCCTGCCCATCCGGGTCGATCCCCCAGCGCGATGGGCGGAGGTCGCCCGCATCGAGTCCCGCGCTCAGCGTGCGGCGCGCGATCGGCCGTGCCGCCTCGGCCACCTCGGGCTGCGAGGCCGGCGTCACGGCCAGGGACACGCCTTCGCACGCGGAGACCTCCTCGCGCAGCACGCCCGCCAGGTCGCCCAGCCCCTCGAGGTGCTCCTCGGCGATGGACGTGACCACGACGATGTCGGGCTCCACGATCGCACGCAGCGCGGCCACCTCGCCCGGCTGGTTGGTCCCCATCTCGATCACCGCGACCTCCGCATCCAGCGGCAGGGCGAAGAGCGTCAGCGGCACTCCCACGAGGTTGTTGTAGTTGCCGACGGTGGCATGCACCCGGCGCGCGGCGCCGAGCGCCGCGCGCAGGAGCTCCTTCGTGCTCGTCTTGCCGTTGGTGCCCACCACCCCCACCACGCGGCCGCCCCAGGTGCGCCGGCGGTAGCGTCCCATGGCCCCGAGCGCGGCGAGCGTGTCGGGCACCACGTACACCTGCGCGTCCAGCCCCGTGGCCCGCGCGGCGTCGTGCACCACGAGCGCCACGGCCCCTTTCTCCACCGCCTGCCGCAGGTAGTCGTGCGCGTCGAAGCTCTCACCCTTGAGGGCCACGAAGCAGTCGCCCGGCGCGATGCTGCGCGTGTCGGTGGAGATGCGGGTGATGGGCGTGGCGCCGCGCGGGCCGGTGCCCAGCGCGGCCGCGAGGTGATCGAGGGTCCAGAAGCGCGGCTGCACCAGCGCGCTGGCCTGCGGGGTGGATGCGTCGGCCATCAGGTCGTTCTCTCCGCAATGAGGTGGCGCACGATGATGCGCTCGTCGAATGGGTGCTTCACGGTGCCGCGGATCTGGTAGGTCTCGTGCCCCTTGCCGGCAAGCACGATGACGTCGCCCGGCCGGCTGACGTCCAGGGCATGCGCAATGGCCGTGCGCCGGTCCTCGATGCGCTCGTGCGGGCCGTCCATCCCCGCCTCGACGTCGTCCAGGATGCGCTGCGGATCCTCGGTGCGGGGGTTGTCGCTCGTGACGATCGCGAGGTCGGCATGGGTCTGCGCGATGCGCCCCATCTCCGGCCGCTTCCCGCGGTCGCGGTCGCCGCCGCAGCCGAACACCACGATCAGCCGTCCGGTCGCGAAGGGTCGCACCGCGGCGAGCGCACGCTCCAGCGCGTCCGGCGTATGCGCATAGTCCCGCAGCACGGCCGGCTCCTCGCTGATCAGCTCCAGGCGGCCGGGCACCTGCGGCATCGTGGCGAGCCGGCCGGCGATCTGGTGCGGCGCCAGCCCGAGACCCCACGCGGCGCCGGCCGCCGCGAGCGCATTGGAGATGTTGAAGTCGCCGATGAGGGGGAGCGTGATCTCGTGGCGCTCGCTGCCGCACACGAGCGTCCAGCAGCTGCCGCGCGGCATGAACCGCACGCCCTCGGCGCGCACGTCGGCCGCACCGTCGTTGATGCCGAACCGCAGGGTGCGCGGCGCCGGCCGCAGCGCCCCCCACGCGTCGTCGTCGGCATTCACCACCGCCACGCCGTCGTCCGCCAGGGCGTCGATCAGGAGCGCCTTCGCCGCGAGGTACGCCTCCATCGTGACGTGGTAGTCGAGATGATCGCGCGTGAGGTTGGTGAAGATGCCGGCGGCGAAGCGGAGTCCCTCCACGCGGCGCTGGTGCAGCGCGTGCGACGACGTCTCCATCGCCACCGTGCGCACGCCCGCATCCACGAGCGCGCGCAGCACGCGCTGCAGCTCCACGGGGCCGGGCGTCGTCAGCCCGCCCCCGCCGGGCAGCTCGCGTCCCTCGCTCCCGATCACCACGCCCAGCGTGCCGATCGACGCCGCGCGCCCATCCGGCTCGTCGAGCAGGTGGCGCAGCATGCCCACCGTCGTCGTCTTGCCGTTCGTGCCGGTCACGCCGACCAGCCGGAGCTGCCGCGCCGGAAAGCCGTGGAAGGCCGCCGCCGCCACCGCCGCAGCGCGTCGCGTATCGGAGACGACGATCGCGGGGAGCGTCGTGCGCGACGCGTCGTCCACCATCGCCGCCACCGCACCCGCCGCCGACGCCCCGTCGATGAACTCGTGCCCGTCGCGCTCCACCCCGCGTACGGCCAGGAAGAGCGTCCCCGGAACCGCCGACCGGCTGTCGTCGGTGACCAGGATCACATCGGCGCCCAGTGTCTCGGCCGCGGAGACCAGCAGTCCGGCCTCGCGCAGCGCTTCGACGATGCGCGGGTACGCGCCCGCGCTCATGGCGCGCCACCGAGCAGGATCACGCTTCCCGCGCGCACCACCTGTCCCGCCGCCGGCGCGGTCACGCCGGCGGGGAGGTTGGCCAGCTGCACGTTGAAGCCGGCTGCCTGGAGCCGTCGCGCGGCCTCGCGCAGGCTCAGCCCCTGCACCTCCGGCACGGCGCGCGGCGCGAGCGGCGCCACCTTCGGGGGCACCAGCGGGAGCCGGACGACGAGGGGCACCACCGCGGCGCTGTCGGCCTCGCCTACCTCGATGATTCTCGCGCTGTCGCGCACCACGGAGGACACGCTGTCGCGCGCCACCTGGGTGGCCGCCACGGCGCGGTTCTGGGTCGTCGCGGAATCCAGGCCGCGCTCCTGGCGGCTGCTGGCGAGGCCGCGGCGGTCGAGCGCCGCGTTGCGCGACGCGAGCGCCGCCTCGATCACCGCCTTGGTGACCGGCGCGGCGGTCAGGCCGCCCACGTACGCCCCGACGGGGTTGTCGATCTTGACGAGGATGACGAACTGGGGATTGTCGGCGGGGAACAACCCGACGAACGTGGGAATGTGCTCACCGGCCGCATAGCGGCCGTTGACGGTGCGGCGCGCCGTTCCCGTCTTGCCCGCCAGGGAAAAGGTGCCGAGGGTCGCCAGCTTCGCCGTGCCCCCCTCCTCCACCACGCCGAGCAGCATCTGACGCACGCGCCGCGCCACGGCCGGCGAGAGGACCCGCCGGACCACCCGCCGCTCGTGGCGGTAGAGCACCGTGCCGTCCGGCGAGCGCACCTCCTTCACCAGCGCGGGCTCTAGCAGCTCCCCGTCGTTCGCCAGGGCGATGTAGGCGCTGGCGAGCTGCAACGGCGTCACCGCGACCTCGTAGCCCATCGCGAGCGACTGGGGCGATTGCCGGGACCACCTGACGGGCGGGTGGAGCGTGCCGGGCGACTCCGCGGGATAGGGCACGCCGGTGGCCGTCCCGAAGCCGAAGTCCCGCAGCGTCTCGTACTCCTCGCGGGGGCTGAGGCGCAGCGCGAACTGCGTGATCCCCACGTTGCTGGAGTAGCGGATCACCTCGGCCAGGCTGAACTGCGGCGCCGCGTGCTCGTCGGTGATCGTCCGGCCGTTGATGACGAACGAGCCATTGTACGTGTTCACCACGTCGGTCTCCCGCGCGCGCCCACGCTCCAGCAGCGCCGCGGCGATGAAGGGCTTCATCGTGGAGCCTGGCTCGTATGGCTCGGTCAACGCGGTGGCGGCGGTCGCGCGCGGGTCCCGGCGGCGGCTCGCCATGGCCAGGATGGCGCCGTCCGAGGGGTCGAGCACCACCACGTCGCCCCCCTCGGCGCTCATGCGGGTCACGGCATCGGCCAGCGCGCGCTCGGCGATCTCCTGGAGCTCGTGGTTGAGGGTGAGCACCACGGTGTTGCCCTTGACCGGCGCCGCGCCCGGCATGCTCGGCGACTCGAAGCGCCGCCCGTGCGCGTCCTTCATCACCGTCACGCTGCCCGGCCGCCCGCGCAGCAGGGAGTCGAGCGCGAGCTCCACGCCGTCCACCGCGTTACCGTCGGCGTCCACGCGTCCCACGATGCGCCGGGTCCCTTCCGACGCGGCATAGGCACGCTCGATGATCGGCGTGGTGTAGACCCCGCGGGTGGCCGAGATCTGGGCGACGTCCACCGCGAGGTAGCGGCCCGGCAGGGCAACCCACTTGCGCGCCGGATCGGCCGCGCGCGCGGCGAACGCCGCCGGCACGCCCGCCTTCAGCAGCAGCCGGCGCAGCTTCGCGCGGTCGCGCACCTCCGTGGGGGCGACGTCCAGCTTCACCGTCTCGCGGCTCTGCGCCATCGTCTCGCCCGCGGCGTCGAGGATGTCGCCACGCGGCGCCGGGATCACGCTCTCGGTGCTCTGCTGCCGCAGCGCGCTCGCGGCCCACTTGCGCCCCTGGAGCAGCTGCACGCGCGCGCTCATCCCGATGATCGCGACGGCGAACACCGCGAGGCCCAGGTGCACGAGGCCGACGCGGCTAGGGGTTCTCACGGCCACCGCGACGGAGGATGATGACCTGGCTGTCGGTGGGCACGCGCATCTGGAGCCGCTGCTCGGCAATCGGCTGGAGGTGCGCGCGGCTGGCGGCCTGGCGCACCTCCCCCTCCAGGCGGAGGCGCTCGGCCACGAGGCCCGCGCGGCGCGCGTCGAGCTGGAGGAGCTCGCGCGCGGCCGAGATGCCCATGGTGCGGCGCAGGATCACGCCGCCGCTGATCACGAGGAAGGCCACGAGGACGAAGGTGAGGCGGAGGCGGCCGGCCCCGCCGCCGCCTACCCTGCTCTTTGCCATGCGCGCAGCTTCGCGCTCCGGGCGCGGGGATTGTGGGAGGTCTCCTCCGGCGTCGCGACGATCGCGCGGCGGGTCAGCACCGTGCCCAGGGCGTTGTTGCCGCCGCAGGTGCACATGGGATGGCGCGGGGGACAGATGCAGTCCTCGCTCCAGCTGCGGAACGCGTGCTTCACCATGCGGTCCTCGCCGGAGTGATAGGCCATGATCGCGAGGATGCCGCCCGGCGCGAGGCGCTCGCGCAGGTCGGGGAGGGCGCGCTCCAGCCCGCCCAGCTCGTCGTTGACGGCGATGCGCAGGGCCTGGAACAGGCGCGCGAACTCCGGCGGACCGCTGCGGGAGCCCAGCACCGCGCGGATCGCGCCCACGAAGTGGTCGGAGGTGGCGAAGGCCTCGGTCTGCCGGCGCCGCACCACCTCGCGGGCGAGCCGCGCCGCCTTGGACTCGTCGCCGTACTCGCGGAAGATCATCGCCAGCTCCACCTCGCCCGCCGTGTTGAGCAGGGTGGCGGCGTCGCGCGTGGCGTCGCTCCCCATGCGCATGTCGAGCGGCGCGCCTTCCCGGAAGGAGAAGCCGCGCGCCGCGTCGTCGATCTGGTGCGAGGAGATGCCGAGGTCGAGCAGGATGCCGTCGAAGCGGAGGGTGGCGAGTGCGGGGATGTCGAGCAGCGCCGCGTAGTTGCCCCGATGCGCGGTGAAGGCGCCGGCGCGCACCGCGTCGTGAAGCCGCGCGGTCGCCGATGCCAGCGCGTCGGGGTCCCGGTCGATGCCCACCACGTGCTGCACGCCTGCCTCGAGCAGGGCGGCGGTGTGTCCGCCGCCTCCGAGGGTGCCATCGAGGACGAGCGCGCGGCCGCCGAGCAACTCCACCACCGGCGCCACGAGCGCGGGTGCATGATACGGCGTGTCGAAGGGGTGGTCCGAGTGGAACCCCGGCGTGCGTGGCGCCATGTTATCTCCTGCCGGCCGACACGGCCAATCCGCTTCCCGCGCTCCCGTCCCGATGGCCATCCGCAAGCACCTCACCTACATCGTCCACGGCGCGCGTGCCGACCGCATCGAGCTGCGCCAGATGGTGGCGTGGGTGCGCCAGCGCGGACATGCGGTGGAGGTCCACGTCACGTGGAACGCGGGCGACGCCGAGCAGATGGCCGCGCTGGCCGCCGACCGGGGCACGGACGTGGTGATCGCCTGCGGGGGCGACGGGACCCTCAACGAGGTCGTGAACGGCCTGGACGGCCGCGACGTCCCGCTGGGGGTGGTGCCCCTGGGCACGGCGAACGACTTTGCGCGACAGACGGGAATTCCGGAGGATGCGGATCATGCCATGGATGTTATCCTGCGCCGCAAGCCCGTGCGCATCGATACCGCGTCGATGAATGGCCGGCGGTTCCTGAACGTATCCACCGGCGGCGTCGGCGCGGAGGCAACGGCCGAGACGCCGGCCGACGCGAAGGCGTCGCTCGGCCCCCTCGCCTACGCGATCACCGCCGTGCGGAAGCTCGCCGGCAACGAGGTGCGCCACGCGATCTTCGCGAGCGCGGGCTTCGAGCTCGACGTCGACTTCCTGGCGTTCGCCGTGGGCAGCGCCCGCGTGACCGGCGGGGGCACCATCATGACGCCGGACGCCAGCGTCACCGATGGCCTGCTCGACCTCTGCGTCATCGAGGCGATGTCGCGGCGCGACTTCGCGATGATCTCGCTGCGCGTGAAGAAGGGGGAGCACGTGGGGCTGCCGGGCGTCCACTACGCGCAGCTGCCGTGGCTCAAGGTCACGAGCCCCGAGCTGCTGAGCGTGAACCTGGACGGCGAAGGGGCCCAGGTGCAGGTCTGCGACTACCGCGCCCGCCGGGCCGACCTGCTGGTGCATGTGCAGCACCTGCCGGGAGAAGAAACAGACTGACGAGTAACGAGAACGGCAAAAACGAGTGACGAGTAACGAGTAACGAGTCATAACCAGGAATGGCAGAGGGGCAGGCTCCGGATACCGGTGCCTGCCCCTCGACTTTACTCGTTACTCGTTACTCGTTTCTGCCGTTCTACTTGCAGTACCGCTTCGCCGACGCGTCGAAGAAGGGCTGGAACTGCGGCACCACGCCGAGGATGGTCTTGGCCGTGTTCGGGTCGACCGAGCCGCCGGCGGGCATGTTGGTGCTGATCGTCACGAGCGCGTCCTGGCCGAGCTTCGCGTCGGCGCAGGTCTTGTTGGCGCCCTGCAGGTTCGCCGCGGCGGCCTGCGCGATGCCGAACGCGGTGACGCCGGTGTAGAACTTCGCGTTCGCGGTCGGGGCGATCGCGTCCGACGCCTGCAGGAACGTGAGGGCCTTCTGGAAGTCCTCGACCTTCTTGCTGGCGTTCGCCGTCTTGTACTGCGTGGCGCCGAGGCTCAGCAGGTACGCGGCGTCACGCTCCTTGTTCGTGGGATCCGCCGTCACGTCCGCCTGCACCGCCCTGATCACCTCCGCCGTGTTGCCCTGATCGGCGGCGATCTGCGCGAGCAGCATGTTGGCACCCGAGGCCTTGGGATCGATCGCGAGGGCGCGAGCGAGCGTCGCCTGGGCGGCCGGGAGCTGACCCGCCCGGCGCTCGTACGTGGCCTGTGCAAGCAGGAGCGAGGCGCTGCGCGGGAAGCGGGCCGCCCCCTGCGCCGCGAACTCCGCGGCCTTCGCGTAGTTGCTGTCCGCCGCGAGGTACTGGATCTGGCGGAAGTAGTAGTTGGAGTCCGCCGCCGCCGTGTCGAGCGCAACATAGGCCTGTCCAGCGGTCACGGCGTCCTTGTAGTTCCGCGCCGCGCCGAGCACCAGGTAGTACGTGCGGGCATAGCCGGGGTCGCCGGGGTTCTCCTGCACGAGCTGGCGCGCGATGGGCACCGCGAGGTCGGCCTTGCCGAGCTGGATGACTTCGGCGATCACCGACTCGCGCAGCGAGGCGTTGCTCGGATCCGAGTTCATGTAGCCGAGCAGCGCCGGCACGAGGTTCACCGTGTCGTGCTTCGCCTTGTAGGCGTCGTACTGCAGCTGGTAGGCGATGCGGCTGTTGCGGTCCAGCGCCGTGATGGCGCGGGTCACCGCGATGACCGAGTCCTTCCACGGGCCGGTGGAATCCGCCGTCGACTTCATCGCCTGGTAGGCGCTGGCGAGGCAGAGGCGGGCGATCGTCGAGTTCGGGTAGTCCGTGATGCCGCGGCGCGCCGCCGTGATGGCGTCGGCGGTCTTGCCCTCGCGAATGGCGTTCTCGCAGGCCTGGTTGGCCGGCAGCTGCTTGCGTGCGCGGTCGTACTCGCTCACGATCTGCTTCGCGGCGTCGCCGAGGTTGCTCGTCTCGGCGTTGTACAGGGGCTGGGCGAGCGCGACGTCGCGGGCCAGGAAGAAGCGCGCGCTCACGCGGTAGCCGGCCGGCGTCCGCGTCACGGTGCCGTCGATGACCTCGTCACCGCGCACGAGCTTGGCGAGCTCGCGGATATCGTTCGCGCCGAGCGCGGAGTCCGGCCGGTAGCCGGACTGCTGCAGCGTGGCCTCGATGTCCTTCTTCGAGGTCGGCATGAGGGTCTTGATGCTGAAATCGCTGGAGATGCGATTCCGGATCTCGTCGGCGATGCGGACGCCGCCCTCGACGTCACCGCGAAAGGCGGTCACGAGGACACGGCGCGTATCGGGGCCGGGGACCTGGGTCCGCTGGGCGCTCGCCGCCGGAACGGCGACCGCCGCGAGTGCTGCGGCCAAGCCAGCGACCGAGAGCGCGGAGCGATGAAAAGACTTCACTGTTTTAACCTCCAAGACGTTGATCAGACGTACACCGGCGAGTCGCGCAGGGTCCGCTACGGACCCGTCAAGCATGATGCATGGGCGAAGAGGGACTCGAACCCCCGACATCCTGCGTGTAAGGCAGGCGCTCTAACCAACTGAGCTATTCGCCCGGCGGAACGCACGCGCGAGCGAAGCCTTCGCCGGCCGCGCCCGCCAGGGTCGTTCATGTGTGCGAGACCGTCCGAGAACGGCTACTTGAGGATCGCGACCGGTACGAGGACGCAATATCCGGCCACAAGCAAGATCGGTGCAACCGTCATTCCGCCGCGCGCCAGATCGGCGTAGCCCAGCAGGATCGTGACGAGGGCAATCGCCCACCAGAGCCAGGGGCGGGGGCGGGTCGCGGGGGAGGTCGTTTCCAGTTGTGCCATAAGGGAAGATATGTACGCGGCATGAGCGAGCCAGTCAACGGGCCCGGCCGCGAAACCGGCGCCGGCTTGCGACTTACGGTTCCCGCTCGCGCGCGGAGGCACCGGTCGGCCCGGCGCCGCCGTCCCCCTCCCCCGGCGCCGCGGGGCCCCCCGTCGCCTCCCCCAGCAGCATCGCGAGGACGGTCGCCTGCTCGGCGCGCTCGGCCGCGGCGTCGGCGGCCAGGAGGGCCTTCAGCCGCCGACGGTCGCGACGGCGCCGCGACACGAAGAACGGCAGCATCAGGAGGCTGAGGATGAACAGGACGAGCGAGAGATCGGCGAACAGCGCCAGGGCGCCGTAGCTGCGCCGCGTGCGGCCCTGGAAGTCGCGCTCGAAGCCCGCCAGCGTGATCCCGAAGGCGCGCCGGATGGCCTGGTCCATGGACCCGCTCTCACGCCAGTACTGAAAGAACAGGGTCAGGCCGCGCGCCGGATCCAGGGCCGCGAGGTCCGTGACGGCCCGGTAGCTGAAGGCGTAGGCGGCCTGCGCCCCCACCGATCCCCCCTGGAAGCCCTCGTCGAGCCGGGCGAGCGTCGGCGTGCCGCGCAGCACCAGCGCGACGTTGGCCGCCAGCACGTCGTCGCGGCGCCACTCGCGCGCGGCCACGCTCGCGTAGCCCTCGTCGAACCAGCGCGGGGGGAGATTGCCCATCGCCTCGTGCAGGGCCAGGTGCGCCAGCTCGTGCCGGAGCACCTCCACCGGGTCCCCGGCATCCGAGCCGGCGGTACGCCCCTGCATGATGATGCGGCGCGACTCCGGGAACGCGAGCGCGGCTCCCCATTCGGGTGCTTCCGGCCCCGCCCACGCCCGAAAGCGCACCGCGTCGGGCGCCAGCGCCACCAGCACCCGCTGGCGCGGCCGCGGCAGCCAGGGAAAGGTGTCGGTCCGCACCGCGGCCGCGGCCAGCGCGCGCGCCAGCAGGTCGTCGGCCGGAAAGTACACCACCGTGAAGCGCCCGCTGTCCAGGCGGCGCGGCGCATCGTCCTGCGCCCGGAGCCGCGGGCCGATGCCGGCGAGCAGGAGCACGGCGAGCAGCATGCGCGTGGCGACGTGCCGGCGCGCGCTCATCGCCGGCAGCGTCCTACGGCTCGCCGCCCTGCTCCACCGTCTTCAGCACCTCGGCGCACTTCTTCCCCCACGGATTGAACTTGTTGGTGGCGAACCCGTCGCGCCACGTCTGCTGCGCCTCGTCGCGCTGGCCGTTGAACCAGTACGCCCGGCCCAGCTCGTAGTACGCCTCGATCAGGTTGGGGCCCAGCCGCAGCGTCTTCTGGAAGAATGTCTGGGCGTCCTCGAACATGTCGCGCTCCAGGTAGACCAGCCCCAGGTAGAAATGTGCGTAGAGGGTGGCCTTCCTGTCACTGTCCAGGCGGATGGCGCGCGACAGGTGCTCGATGGCCTCGCCGAAGATGCGCTTCTTGAGGCAGATGTAACCCACGTTGATGCGCGCGAGGGCGTTGCCCGGCTCGCGCATCAGCACCTTCTGGAACTGCATCAGCGCGTCGTCGTACTTCTCCTGGAGCATGAGCGCCCACCCGAGCAGCGACTCGGCCTGCGGATCGTTGGGTGCCAGCCGCAGCGCCTTCTGCAGCGAGTCCTCGGCGCCGGCGTAATCCCCGAGCGAGATGCGGCTCCAGCCCTTCTCCATGAAGGTCGACGCTCCGATGTGATCGGCGACGATCGGCCGCTCCGCGCTGAACGCGGGCGCCAGGGTGGCCTGCAGCCCCTTCCACTTCTCCACCAGCGACTTCGCCTCCTCCTTGAGCACCGTGAGGTCCAGGAGGTCCTGCTCGAGCGCCTTGCCGAGGGTGATCAGGTCGGCGCGGATCGTGTCGCGCTCCGCCGCGGCCGAGGGTGCGTCGAGTCGAGCGGTGAGGCCAGCGAGCCGTGCGCGGTAGGCGTCCCCGCACTCAGCCATGCGCGAGGGCCTCTGCGCCGGCGGTCTGCAGCGCAATGCGGTCGGTGCTCGACAGCAGCTTGTCCACGTCCAGGAAGATCACCAGGCGCTCACCGCGGCGCAGGATGCCCCGCAGATACTCGCCCGCCAGCCCGCGAAAGAGGGGCGGCGGTGGCGCGAGGTCCTTCGTGTCGAACGCGGCGACTTCGGTGACGGCGTCCACCACGATGCCGATCCACTCGCCGTCCACGTTGAGCACGAGCGTGCGCGTCTCGGTCCTGATCTCGCTGTCGGCCATCTCGAAGCGGCGGCGCAGGTTCACCACGGGGACCACCCGTCCCTGGTAGTCCATCACGCCCTCGATGTACGCCGGCATGTCCGGTACGGACGTGGGCGCGGCGTAGCGCAGCACGCGCTCCACGGAATGGATGTCGGCGGCGAAGTGATCGTCGCCCAGGCGGAAGGTCACCAGCTTGTCCGCCTCGTTGCGCGTGCTCATGCGGTCTCCAGTGCAGGTACGGTCTGGCACGCGGCGATCAACGCCTCGGCGTCGACGAGGGCGAGCAGGGTGTCGCGATGGCGCAGGACGCCGAGCAGGATGCCGTCGCCGGTGTCGCCGGCGGGGGCGTCGCGCAGGTGCGCCAGGTCCAGCGTGTGCACGTCGTCCACGTCGTCCACGGCGATGCCGAGCCGGCCGCGCGGGCGGCGGAACACGAGCGCCGACGACGGCGCGCCGAGGGTGAGGCCGAGGGCGGCGGCGGGCGAATACACCGTGGCGAGCGCGCCGCGCACGGTGATCACACCGAGCATCGCGGGAGGCATCTCGGGAACGTGCCGGATGGCGGGGAGGTCGATGGCCTCCTCCACGGCGGCAAGCTCCACCCCGAACCACTCGACGCCCACCGAGAACAGCAGCAGGTCCACCGTTCCCGTGCGCAGCCGCGCACGCTCGCGCAGCGCGTTCGGGGATGCGGGCGGCGCGGCGGCGGCCGGC
>JAQBPZ010000051.1 GCA_028287225.1 Gemmatimonadota bacterium | reverse complement strand
CGGCGGACGTGCTGCACTCGTTCTCCATCCCGCGCCTCGGCGGCAAGCGCGACCTGATCAGCAACCACACCAACTACCTCTGGTTCACCCCGGACTCCGTGGAGGAGACCGCGTTCAACGGCATGTGCGCCGAGTACTGCGGCGCGTCGCACGCGAACATGCGCTTCAAGACGTTCACCGTCACGCCGGCGGACTTCGAGTCGTGGGCGAAGCACCAGCAGTCGCCCGCCGCGTTCGGCGCGGTGGCCGCGGCCGCCGCGGCGCCCGGGACGGCGGCCGCCGGCGCCACTGCGCCGAAGACGGCCGGCGACGCCTGGTGCTTCGCCCACGACTCGAAGTCCGCCGGCGTCACCGTGAACGTCTTGAACCGCATGTTCGCGTGCGATGCGCCGCAGTACTCGGCGCACATGCCGTTGAGCGCCGTCACGCCGATGGAGTCCGGCGTGAACCACAGGTAGTTGGTGTGGTTCGTGATGAGGTCGCGCTTGCCGCCGAGCTGCGGGATGGAGAACGAATGCAGCACGTCCGCCGACTTGAGCGCGAAGTTCACCGTGCGGCCCACGGGGAGGTAGAGCTCGTTCGCCGTGGTGATCTTGTACTGCGGGTAGCGGAACTCCCACCACCACTGGTGCCCGATCACCTCCACCTGCAGCGCGTCGGACTTGGCCTTCGCCTGGGTGTTGAAGATCGTCCGCACGGTCGGCACGGCGATGAACGCGAGGATCAGCGCCGGGATGGCGGTCCAGAGGATCTCGAGCGTCGTGTTGCCGTGCACGTGCTCGGGGCGGTCGTTCTCGCTGCGGCGCCGGTACTTCCAGATCGCCCAGAGCAGCAGCAGCTCGACGAAGATGAAGACGAACGTCCCCAGCCAGATGAGCCACTTGAAGAGGTAGCCGACTTCGCGGTTGAACTCCGTGTGGTTGTGGAACACGGAGTTGGGATACGCGGCGTTGTTGCACGCAGCGAAGACCACCACGAGGACGGCCGGCAGCGCGGCGGCGGACAGCCGGCGCAGTCGGGTGAGCACGGGCATGCGAAGTCCTTGTCCGGCGAGGTTCGGGAGGTGCGCGATCACAGCATTTCCGCTGCGCTCTGTCGCGGTCGTGACAACCGGGAAAAGTACCGGCCGCCAGAGGCGAATGCAACGCGGCCGGCGGCTGTAGGTATTTCCCCCACAGCGGCTTACGGTCGGCCGACCGCCACCGCTCTCCCGCGCATCACCCGCGCCGCGGGATCAGTCCGCGGCCGGGCCTGCCGCCTTCTCGTCCTTCACCGCGTGGTTGCTCTTCACGCGCACCACGGCGATGTCGAGCGCCTGGCGCAGCTGGCCGACGCCCTCGCGCAGCATCCGCAGCTTGGCGGCCTCGTTGCCGCCTCGGCTCGCCACGAGGTTCATGGCGGCCACCTGGTCGGAGATGAGGCCGAACTGCGGCTTGAGCAGGCCCACCAGCGGGGTCAGCGCACGCTTCACCTGCATGCCGAACAGCGAGGTCGGCTTGTTCTGCTTCATGGAGAGCGCATACTGCTCCACGACGCCGTGCAGCCGCTGGACCATGACGAGCGCCTCGTCAAGGGTCTTCATCTTCTGGATGCCGGGATTGTCGAGCGTGACGCCTGCCATGGGGAGCGAGGGTACGAGTGAATGAAGTGACAGGGTTCTTCGGTTGTCGGTTTATCGGTCTACGGCCAGCCTCGGTCCGCCGCTGCCTCCCGAGGCACGCCGAGAACCGGTAAACTGATAACCGACACACGGCCTGTGCCTGACTGACTCCTCCCGCATCCCCCAGTCACTTCACCCGTTCCATCCGCGCATTCGGCCGCAGCTCCCGGCCGGCCTTGGCCTGCGGGGCGCCGTCGAGCTGCACCACGTCGCCCGTGAAGTCCCAGCGGCCGCCATGGATGCTCGCGCCCACTCCGTATGCATCCACGGGCACCCCGTCCTCCTCGAACGCCCGGATGCGCGCCACGTCGAACCCGCCCGACGCCACGATCTTCACGTCGCCGAACCCCTCGGCGTCGAGCGCGTTGCGCACGTTCCACACGAGGATGGCGTTCACCCCCGTCGGATTGAACGCCCCCATGGCCGGCAGCACCGAGCGGTCCACCATGAACTCCGCCGTGTCCAGCCGGACGCCCCAGAGCCGCCCCTCGAGCGCCCGCGCGATGGCCAGGCTCGTGCCCACCGAATCGTTCTCGTAGTCCACCAGCGCGATCAGCGGCATGCCGGCGGGGAGAATCCGCGCCACCGCCGACGCGGCGGCCACCGAGTCGCCGCCATACGCGGCGATGAGGGCGTGGGGCACCGTGCCCATGCCCGACTTTCCGGTCAGTGACCCCTGCGCATCCGTGGAGACCGACGCCGCGCCTCCCACGTGCGCGGCGAGCCCGTCGCCCGCCTGGAGCAGGGCGTGGTCGCTCCGCGCGCCGAAGTAGTAGATCGGCTTGGGACGCGCCGCGTCCACGAGCAGGCGGACATTCGTGCAGATCCGCGTGCGCCGCGCAAGCGTGCCCACGATGAGCGTCTCGAGGTGCGCGAAGAGCGCGTAATCGCCCTCCACCAGGAGCACCGTTTCCCAGGGCTCCACGCGATCGCCCTCGTACAGCGCATGCACCTCGAGCGCCGCGAAGTCCTCGGTGCAGAGCCGGAGCAGCGCGACCGCCTCGTCGATGCCGCCGAGCCACCCGGCGCGCTTCGCCGACACCTGCCAGGTGACGCGCGCGACGCGCCCGTCATTCCGCAGCGCCGCCTGGGCGCGGGTGAAATACGCGTCGCTGTACTCGCCAGCACGGATCCGCTCGACCGGGAGCTCGAACGCCGCGGGGTCGATGCGCTTCTTTCGGCGGGGGGGCATTGACGGACTCG
>JAQBPZ010000040.1 GCA_028287225.1 Gemmatimonadota bacterium | reverse complement strand
CGATGATGCCGAAGATGCTGGAGAGGTTCACCAGCCGAGCGTCGTCGCTCGCGTGCAGCGCCGGAAGGAAGGCGCGCGTCATGCGCACCACCCCGAAGAAGTTGATGCTCATGAGCCAGTCGAAGTCCTCCGCGCTCGCATCCTCGAACCGCCCGCCGATCGCGACGCCGGCATTGTTGACGAGGAGGTCCACCCCGGGATGCTCCGCCAGCACGCGGCCCGGAAAGGCGGCGACGGCCTCCGCGTCGGCGACGTCGAGCCGGTGCGTCGTGATCCGCAGCAGGGGCGCCTGCACGAGGCTCGCGGTCTCCGCGAGCCCGGCCTCGTTGACGTCCGCGAGCGCGAGATGACATCCGCGCGCCGCCAGAGAGGTCGCGATAGCGCGTCCGATCCCGCTGGCCGCCCCGGTGACCACGGCGCTTCGCCCGCGCAGTCGCATGGATGCGCTCACGCGCCGCGCCTCGCCAGGCGGCGGCGTGCGGTGATGGGCAGCGGCTCGAAGTGCATGGTGCCATCCTCCAGGGCGCCGAAGCGCAGGGTCACGAGGTCCCACGCGTAGTTCTGATGCAGCTTCCACGGCGTGCGCGTGCCCTGTCGCGGCAGGCTGGCGAGCGCGCGCAGCACGTACCCCGACGTGAAGTCGATGACCGGCGCCTCGGCCACGGACGGATCGCGGCGCGGCGTCGCGCTGCCGTAGCCGAACTCCGCCATGTGATTCAGCAGCCGGCACACGTACTCCGCCGTGAGGTCACACTTGAGGGTCCACGAGGCGTTCGTATAGCCGAGCGCCGACGCGAGGTTCGGGATGTCGCTGTACATCGCGCCCTTGTAGGCCATGGTGGAGGACAGCGCCACCGGCGCGCCATCCACGGTGAGCGTCACGCCGTTCAGGATCCGCATGCGCAGCCCGGTCGCGGTCACGATGATGTCGGCGTCGAGCCGCGCGCCGGACTTCAGCCGGATGCCCGCTGCGTCGAAGCCGATGACCGCGTCGGTCACCACGTCGGCGCTGCCGCTGCGGATCGCCTTGAACAGGTCGCCGTCCGGGACGAAGCAGAGCCGCTGGTCCCACGGGTCGTAGTGCGGCGCGAAGTGGGTATCGATGTCGTACTCCTGCCCGAGCCGGGCGCGCACGCCATGCCGGATCAGCGTCTTCATCCGCTCGGGGCGACGACGGGCGTACTGGTAGAAGGCCATGCTGAGCAGCACGTTCTTCCATCGGGCGAGCGCGTAGGCGAGCCGCTCCGGCAGGTGCTCGCGCAGCCACGTCGCCACGCGATCGCGCGACGGCAGCGAGAACACGTACGTCGGCGACCGCTGCAGCATCGTCACGTGCGCGGCCCGCTCGGCCATCGCCGGCACGAGCGTCACGGCGGTGGCGCCACTCCCGATCACCACGACGCGCCGGCCGGCGTAGTCGAGATGTTCGGGCCACTGCTGCGGGTGCACCACGCGGCCCCCGAACTTCGCGAGGTCTGGCCACTCGGGCGTGTAGCCGGCCTCGTACTCGTAGTAGCCGGTGCAGGCGTACACGAACTCGCAGGTATAGCGCACGACGCCGGCAGTGGTCTCGGCGTGCACCGTCCAGCGCGCGTCCTCCGACGACCATGCCATGCGCGCCACGCGCTGCCCGAAGCGGATGTGGCGGTCGATCCCATGCTCCGCGGCGGTCTCGCGGATGTAGCGCAGGATGGACGGCCCGTCGGCGATCGCCTTCGCCTCGCGCCACGGACGGAAGCGGTAGCCGAGCGTGTACATGTCCGAGTCGGAGCGGACGCCGGGATAGCGGAAGAGGTCCCAGGTGCCGCCGATCGCCTCGCGCGCTTCCAGGATGGCGTAGCTGCGCGTGGGGCAGCGGGTCTGGAGGTGGTACGCCGCCCCGATGCCGGAGAGTCCGGCACCGACCACGAGCACGTCGAAGTGCTCGGCTACCGGGGGGCTTGTCGAGTGATGCGTGCTCACTCCGGAGAAGCTACCGTCGGCGAGGGTGGTGCACTACCACCGGTGATGTCCACGAGGCGTCGATGCCGTCGCCCTCCTGCAGGTCCTCCGGGGGTGATTGCCTCGGGTTGTTGCCGTGGCCTTCGACGGGCATTCGGGAGGCCGCGTGAGCGGGATTTCGTGCCTCGCCCGCACCTGGATGGACGCCCCCGAACAGATCCCCAAAACGCGCCTCGCAAGTGATTGCGGTACAACGACTTGTAAACGAGCACAGATATTGATTTCGGGGCCACTTTCGGCTATCTTCCATAGTCTGCGGAACGCCCGCCCGACGTGTGTCTGAAGCCCGAGTGCAGCGAACAAAATGACCGCTCCGATCAACCGCGAACGCATCCTGCCCCGCCTGATCGACGACGAGATCAGGGAGTCGTTCATCAACTACTCGATGAGCGTCATCGTCTCGCGCGCGCTGCCCGACGTGCGCGACGGACTGAAGCCGGTGCATCGGCGCGTCCTCTACGCGATGAACGAGCTGGGCCTCGTCCCGGGCCGTCCGTACAAGAAGTGCGCGACCGTCGTCGGCGACGTGCTCGGCAAGTATCACCCGCACGGCGACTCGAGCGTGTACGATGCGCTCGTGCGCATGGTGCAGGACTTCTCGCTGCGCTATCCGCTCATCGACGGGCAGGGCAACTTCGGCTCGGTGGAAGGCGATCCGGCCGCCGCGTACCGGTATACCGAGTCGCGGCTCATGCCCATCGCCATGGAGCTGCTGTCGGACATCGACAAGAACACCGTCGACTACGTCCCCAACTTCGACGACCGCCTCGAGGAGCCGAGCGTCATGCCCGCCGGCATCCCGAACCTGGTCGTCAACGGGTCGTCGGGCATCGCGGTCGGCATGGCCACGAACATCCCGCCGCACAACCTGCGCGAGACGATCGCCGCGATCATCCACCTGATCGACAACCCGGACATGCAGGCGAGCGACGTCCGGAAGTTCATCAAGGGCCCGGATTTCCCCACGGGCGGCTACATCTACGGCCGCGCCGGCATCACGGACTATCAGGAGACCGGCCGCGGCCGCATCGTCGTCCGCGCGCGCGCCGTGATCGAGGAGAAGGAGAGCTCCAACAAGTCGCAGATCGTCGTCACCGAGATCCCCTACCAGGTCAACAGCGCGAAGCTCATGGAGAGCATCGCCGAGCTGGTGCGCGACAAGCGGCTCGAGGGGATCAGCGACCTCCGCAACGAGAGCGACCGCGACGGCCTCCGCATCGTGATCGAGCTGAAGCGCGACGCGATTCCTCGCGTCGTCCTCAACCAGCTCTACAAGCACACCCAGCTCCAGACGACCTTCGGCGTCATCATGCTGGCGCTCGTCCCCGACAAGGTGACGCGCCGCCTCGTGCCGAAGGTCATGCCGCTCCTCGAGGTGCTCGGCCACTACGTGGAGCACCGCCACGAGGTCATCGTGCGCCGCGCCCAGTATGAGCTGGACAAGGCGCTCGAGCGCGAGCACATCCTGGAAGGGCTCAAGATCGCCGTCGACAACATCGACGAGGTGATCAAGATCATCCGCGGCGCCGACGACACGCCGCAGGCCAACGCGCAGCTCCAGGCGCGCTTCAAGCTGAGCGACCGCCAGACCGAGGCGATCCTCAACATGCGCCTGGCGAAGCTCACCGGGCTCGAGATCGAGAAGCTCGAGGCGGAGCTCGCCGAGGTCCGCGCGTTCATTGCCGAGCTGCGCACGCTCCTCGGCTCGCGCGAGCAGCGGATGGCGCTGCTCAAGACCGAGCTGCTGACGATCGGCGCCAAGTACGGCGACGAGCGCCGGAGCGAGATCACGAGCGACGAGGGCGAGTTCACGATCGAGGACCTGATCGCCGACGAGGAGATGGTCGTCACCATCTCGCACGCCGGCTACATCAAGCGCACGGCGGTGAGCACCTACAAGAAGCAGCGCCGCGGCGGGCGCGGGCTCAACGGGCAGGGGCTCAAGGACGAGGACTTCATCGAGCACCTCTTCGTCGCCAGCAGCCACCAGCACCTGCTCGTCTTCACCGACGACGGGCGCTGCTTCTGGCTCAAGGTGCACGAGATCCCGCAGGCGGGGCGCGCGGCCAAGGGCAAGCCGGTCGTCAACCTCATCAACGTCACCCCGGACACCAAGATCCAGGGGATCCTCCCCGTCCGCGAGTTCCGCGACGACCAGTTCCTCCTCTTCGCGACCAAGAAGGGCACGGTCAAGAAGACGGCGCTGTCGGCGTACGCCAATCCCCGGTCCAATGGCATCAAGGCCATCAAGATCGAGGAGGGTGACGAGCTGATGGACGTGCAGATCACGACGGGCACCAACGACATCGTGCTCGCCACCCGGCACGGCCTCTCCATCCGCTTCCACGAGCAGGACGTGCGCGAGATGGGCCGCGACACCACGGGCGTGAAGGGCATCGAGCTCGGCGCGCGCGACCGGGTGATCGGCATGGTGGTCATCAAGCGCGAGGCCACGCTGCTCGTCGTCGCCGAGAAGGGGATCGGGAAGTGCTCGCCGATCGACGACTACCGCGTGCAGAAGCGCGGCGGCAAGGGCATCATCACGATCCACCGCACGGACAAGACGGGCGACGCCGTCTCCATCATGGAAGTCCTCCCCGAGGACGAGCTGATGCTGATGACGAAGCAGGGCATCCTGATCCGCATGCCGGTCAAGGGCATCCGCGTGGCGGGCCGCAACACCCAGGGGGTGAAGCTGGTCAACCTCGACGGCAAGGACCTCGTGATGGCCGTGGCCCGCGTGATCCCCGAGGAGGACGGCGAGGGATCGGGCACCGACGGCGACGCCGGTGCGGACGACGACGGGGTGGAGGAGGCCGGGGAGGAATAACCTCGGACCGAGGGGGGCGTTTGCGCAAACGCCCCTCTCTCTTTCCCCTCCCGCCAGGAAGCTGTACCTTCTCGGCTTGTCCACCTCTCCCTCCGTTCCGACGCCCACCCCCGTGAGCCGGCCGGCCGGTCCCGCTCCGGGCCTGTCGACGCGAGCGAGCGGTGTCACGACGCTCGAGCTGCCATCGGCGACGCCGCAGATGGTCGTCGCGCTCAGCCACGACCGTCTTGCCCTCAGGCGCGACGCCATGCGGTGGCAGCGGCCGATCCGGCTCGCGATCCTCGTCGCGATCGTCGGGCTGGCGGTGCTGTTCGGCACGGAGGACCGCGCGCGCACCGCCCCGATGGCGCTCGGCATCGCGGTGGCATATGCGGCGCTCGTGCTCTTCGGCGCGAGTGCGGCGGGCCGGGAGGCGGCGCGGGGGGCGCGCTGGCCGGCGATCCAGGTGTCCGCCGACCTGCTTGCGGTCGCCGGCCTGGTGTGGTCCGCGGGCGACCCGTCCGAGGCGGCGCTCATGCTGGTGCCGGCGCTGCTGGTCGTGCAGCTCGGCGCCTACTACCACGGCCGGTCCCTGGGCATCTGGTGCGCGGGGCTCGCGACCGTGGCCTACGTGCTGGTGGCGCGCGTGCTCCCCGCCTGGATGCCGGGGCCGCGCGAGAGCATGCGGCACACCGTGCTCACGGCGGCGATGTTCGCGCGCGTGAGCGTGGTGCTCATCGTCGCCCACGCCGGCTTCCGTGCGCGCATGGACCGCCTGCGCCTCTTCTGCCGGCTGGTGGAAGAGGGGGACCTGGCGCCGACCGTGCACGTGGGAGCCGACCGCCGGCCGGATGACCTGACGCTGCTGGCGCAGAGCTTCGACGCCATGCGCACGCGGCTCGCCGAGCAGATCGGCACCGACCCGCTCACCCTGTGCCTCAACCGCCGCGCCCTGGAGACGCGGCTGCGCACCGAATGGCGGCAGGCCAAGCGGCGCGGCACCACGGTCGCCGTGCTCGCGATCGACATCGACCACTTCAAGCAGATCAACGACACCCGCGGCCACCCCGTCGGCGACGTGGTGCTCCAGGAGATCGCGGGCATCTTCAAGTCGACCGCGCGCGACACCGACGCCGTCGCGCGGCTGGGCGGCGACGAGTTCGTCGTCGTGCTGCCGGACACCGGCTGGCAGGGCGCGCTCACCTTCGCGGAGCGGATGCGCCGGAAGGTGGAAGACTTCGCCTTCGGTGCGGACACCGGCGCCATCCGGCTCACGATCTCCGTGGGCGTCGCCCTCGCCCGCGGCACCGACCCGATCTCGCCGGACGTGCTGCTGCAGGAGGCCGACCGCTCGCTGTACAAGGCGAAGAGCGGCGGTCGGAACCGGATCTTTGCGTGAAACCGCAAAACGAGTAACGAGTAACGAGTAACGAGTAAGTCGGGCGCGTCCCGTGCCGCTGTATCGCCCCGCAGCGAAGCTGTCGGGGCATACTCTCCCGTGCTGGGGGCCAGCCACGAGCACGGGACGCCATGCTGCCCTGAGGGCCTGCGCCGCGGGACGACAGCCGTCCAAGACGCTACTGTTACTCGTTACTCGTTACTCGTTACTCGTTACTCGTTACTCGTTACTCGTTTTCCCTACCATGCCCGATCT
>JAQBPZ010000038.1 GCA_028287225.1 Gemmatimonadota bacterium | reverse complement strand
TGGTGACGTCGGGCGCGAGCACCGCCGAAGCGCAGCGCCGGCGCGCCGAGCGCGCCGAGCTGCGGCGGTTCCAGGACAGCCTGGTGAGGGCGGAGAACGCAGTGCCGCTCGCCATCCGGACGACCATCATCCGCTATGGGCGGGCGATCGCGTCGCGGGACATCGGGAAGCTCAAGGAGGTCTACCCCTCCATGAGCCGCGGCCAGGAAGATCGCTGGAAGGGAGTCTTCAGCGGCGCCGACTCGATCCGGGCGAACGTCCGGGTGACCGGGATTTCCGCCACGCCCAAGGACACGCCGACGTCCATCGATGCGCCGTTCACGATGCAGATGCACGTGGTGGACAAGGAGACCGGGCGCGCCACGTCCTCGCGCATCACCAACCACGCCCTGTTCATGAAGGAAGGCGGGGTCTGGGTCCTGAAGGAGATCCGCTAGCGCGCAGTCGCGCTACGGACGGCGTCCGAGCCTGGCCCGGAGCTCCGTGCTCATGGCATCGAGCTGCGCGGCGTCGAACCCGACCTCCCACTCCTGCCCGCGTGCCCAGTTGGCCTCCTGGCGGAGCTGCAGCTTGCGCCAGTCGTCGCCCGTGAACTGCGCCACGAAGCGCGTGCGGTACCGGAGCTCCGGCACGCCCTCGCGCGCCGTGCTGGCGGCCCAGGCGGTCATCACGAACCCGGCGCGCGGATCCGTGACCTCCACCGTGTAGTTGGCGGCCAGGGCGTCGGTGAGGGTGCGCATCGCGGCCGCGCGGCTCAGTCCCTCGCGCACGTCGATCACCACCGTGTTCCTCGACTCCGCCGTGGAATGGACGAAGGTGGCCGGGGGGTTTCCACCGGCGGTGGCGCACCCGGCGAGGAGGAGGCTGAGGACGAGCGGAGACACACGCATGACGGAAATATAGGGGTGGGGGCGGCGGGCGGGGGCGGAGGGTCGCATTGCCATCGTGGCTGGATGGTGTTCACTTGGGCCTCGTCTCCAGACCGAGCGAACATCATGCCTCTCCTCCAGCGCGACCTGCACGAGCAGCTCCGCACCGAATCGCTCTCGCTGCACCAACGCATCGCCACCCTCGCCCGGGGGCTCGACCCGGAGCAGCTCGTGCGGCGTCCCGCCTCGAAGGGATGGAGCGTCGGGGAAGTGCTCGAGCACCTCTGCGTCGCCGACGAGCTGTATGCGAAGCCACTGGCCACGCTCATCCATCGGGCCCACTTCGACGCGGCCGCCCCGCTGCGGGAATGGAGGCCCACCAGGCTCGGACGGTTCATCGCCGGCGCGCTGGCAAAACCCCGGAAGATGAAGGCGCCGGGCAGGATGCGGCCGGCGCCCACCCCCCGGAACGGCGTGGTGGAGGACTTCCTGACGCGCGACTCGCGACTCCTCCACCGCATGGACGAATCGCGGAGCCTCGACTGGGTCGACCTGCGGCTCTCGCCCCCGATCTTCCCGATGTCGCTGTTCAAGATCAACCTCGGCGACGTCTTCAACATCCACGTGGTGCACGTGCGGCGGCATCTGGCGCAGATGGAGCGGGTGGCGGGGGAGATACAGTAGGACGGTAGGACGGTAGGACCGACCGTTTGTCGGTTTCCGGTTTTTCAGTTTCCGGCCGGCCCCGGTCAGCCCCTGCGTCCCGGGGCAGGCCGTGAACCGACAAACCGAAAACCGACAAACCGTCATTCGGTCCTACCGCCCTACCGTCCTACAGTCCTACTGCCCTCCCGCCCCTCCCGCCCGTACACTTCCCCCCATGATCATCGCCGTTCCCTCCGAGACAGCGCCGGGCGAGCATCGGGTGGCGCTCTCGCCCGAGAGCGCCGCGCGACTGGTGAAGGCAGGCCACGACGTACGAATCGAAGCCGGCGCCGGCACTCGCGCCGGCTTTCCCGATTCCGCCTACGACGCGGCCGGCGTGCGCGTGGTCTCCATGGCGCATCTCTACACCGACGCCGCCCTCGTCTGCCGGGTGCTCGCGCCATCCATCGAGGAAGTCACCCTCCTCCCGCCCGGCGCCACACTGCTGGCCCTGCTCTCCCCATCGCGCAACGGCGCGCTGCTGGCGCTGCTCGCCAACCTCCAGATCACGGCGCTCGCCCTGGAGCTCGTGCCGCGCATCACCCGCGCGCAGTCCATGGACGTGCTGTCCTCGCAGAGCACCGTCGCCGGCTACAAGGCGGTGCTGCTCGGCGCGTCCGCGCTGCCGAAGTTTCTGCCCATGCTCACCACCGCGGCCGGCACGGTGTCGCCCGCCCGCGTGTTCGTGATCGGGGCCGGCGTCGCCGGCCTCCAGGCCATCGCCACGGCGCGGCGGCTCGGCGGCGTGGTCTCCGCCTTCGACGTCCGCCCCGCCGCGCGGGAGCAGGTGCAGTCGCTCGGCGCCACCTTCGTGGCCGCGGAGCTGGTCACCGCCACCGGCGAGACGGCGGGCGGCTACGCGCGCGCGCAGAGCGCCGGCGAGACCGAGCGCACCCGCGAGGCGCTCGCCGCGCACCTGCGCGAGGTGGACCTCGTCGTCACCACCGCGCAGATCCCCGGGCGCGAGGCCCCGCGCCTCATCACCGCCGAGATGGTCGGCACGATGCGGCCCGGCGCGGTGATCGTGGACCTCGCGGCGGAGAGCGGCGGCAACTGCGAGCTCACCCGCCCCGGCGAGACGGTGCAGGCGGGCGCGGTGACGATCCTGGGCCCGCTGAACATCGCCGCGACCGTCCCCTTCCACGCCAGCCAGATGTTCGGCAAGAACGTCCTCGCGCTCGTGCTGCACATGTCGAAGGAGCTCGCGCTCGTCGTCGACCCCGCCGACGAGATCCTCGGCCCCATGACCGTCGTGCGCGACGGCGCCGTCGTCGTCCCGTCCCCGAGCTGATGCCATGCTGATCCTGGAGCTCTACATCTTCGTGCTCGCCGCGTTCGTGGGGTACATGGTCATCACCCGCGTTCCGCCGCTGCTGCACACGCCGCTCATGTCGGCGACGAACGCGATCTCCGGCATCTCGCTCGTCGGCTCGCTCGTGGCGGCCGGCTCGCAGCGCGGCAGCGTCGCCACGATCCTCGGCTTCATCGCCGTGGTGGCCGCGACCGCGAACATCGTGGGCGGGTTCCTGATCACCGACCGCATGCTGCGGATGTTCCGGCGCGACCCGAAGCCGGCGGACGCGGGCGCGAACGCGGCCACCGAGCCGCCGGCCGCACGATGAGCGCACGCGACCTGGCCACGCAGCTCAGCTACCTCGCCGCGTCGGTCCTGTTCATCATCGGGCTGCGCAGCCTCACCCGTCCCGAGGCAGCGCGGCGCGGCATGCAGCAGGCCGCCGTGGGCATGCTGCTCGCCGTGTGCGGCACGCTGATCAACCACGCCATCGTGGACTACCGCTGGATCGCCGCGGGCCTCGTGCTCGGCGCGCTGATCGGCTACCCGCTCGGCATGTGGGTGCCCACGACGGCGCTGCCGCAGCGCATCGCGATGTCGCTGAGCTTCGGCGCGCTGGCCGCGACGCTCGTCGGCGTCTCCGAGTATCATCACGTCTTTCACGGCGGCGAGGGGCTCATCGAGCCGGGGCGCATGGCGGCGCTCGGCTTCGAGGTGCTGCTCGGCTCCATCACGGTGACCGGCGCGCTCGTGGCGTTCGGCAAGCTGCAGGAGGTCATCCCGTCGCGCCCGATGACGTACCGCGGGCAGAACTTCGTCAACCTCGTCCTGTTCGTCGCCGCGGTCGCGCTGTTCGTCCTCGTGGTGGTGGACCCCACGCAGTCGGGGGCGTTCTACGGGATGATCGGGATCGCCGCGCTGCTCGGCCTGCTCATGGTGCTGCCGATCGGCGGCGCCGACATGCCGGTGGTCGTCGCGCTGCTCAACTCGTACTGCGGGCTCGCGGCGTCGGCCACGGGCTTCGCGCTCGGCAACAGCATCCTCATCATCTGCGGCGCGCTCGACGGCGCCTCGGGCTTCCTCCTCTCGATGCTGATGTCCAAGGCGATGAACCGCTCGTTCTCCAACGTGCTGTTCGGCGCCTTCGGCAACGCGCCGGCCGCGACCTCGGCGGCGGAGGGCACGGCGCTCGTCGCGCGCAGCATCAGCGCCGAGGACGCGGCGATCCAGCTCGCGTACGCGCAGCGGGTGATCATCGTGCCGGGCTACGGCATGGCCGTGGCGCAGGCGCAGCACGCGGTGCGCGAGCTGGCGGAGCTCATCGAGAAGCGCGGGGGCGAGGTGAAGTACGCCATCCATCCCGTGGCGGGCCGCATGCCGGGCCACATGAACGTGCTCCTCGCCGAGGCGAACGTGCCGTACGATCGCCTGTACGACATGGACGAGATCAACGGCGAGTTCCCGCAGACCGACGTCGCGCTGGTGATCGGCGCGAACGACGTGGTGAACCCCGCGGCGCGGTCCGATCCGACGTCGCCGATCTACGGGATGCCGATCCTGGACGTGGACCGCGCGAAGGCCGTCATCGTCCTCAAGCGCGGCATGGCCGTCGGCTTCGCGGGCATCGAGAACGCCCTCTTCTTCGCGCCGGCCACGAGCATGCTCTTCGGCGACGCCAAGACGTCCATCACCCGGCTGGTGTCCGAGGTGAAGTCGGCCTGACCCGGATGGACGGCGTTACCGCGGAGGAGGACTGCTCGGGACGCATCCGGACGGCCGGTTCGACAATCCGCTCGGGACGCATAGACGGCCCGAGCGGCGGTCCGAGCGGCCGTCCTCCGCGGTAGAATTCGGTTGCCGCTGCACTCGAGGATCCGACGCATGGATTCGCCCCATCGAGCAACATTCGGATAGCCTGGATTCTCCTCGCGCCACGATGTTTCGTGCAACCCGCGAGGAGAGCCTCGAATGACCATCATGACTGCCAGACCCCGCCGCACCGATACGCATCTCGCGCTCGTCGACCGCGTCCGCGCCCACATCGACGCGCACGCCGACGAGCCACTCCCCCTGGCGCGGCTGGCGGCCGAGGCGGGGGTGAGCGCGGCACACCTCCAGCGCACCTTCACGCGCGTCGTCGGGCTCTCGCCACGCCGGTACCAGGAGCAGCGCCGCCTGGACACCCTGAAGGGGGCGCTGCGCGACGGACACACGGTGAGCCGCGCGACGTACGCCGCGGGCTTCGCCTCGGGGCGGCGGGTCTACGAGGCGGCGGGCGAGGTGCTGGGCATGACGCCGGGCGCATACCGCCGTCGCGGCGCGGGCGTCGCCATCCACTACACCATCGTGTCCACCTCGCTCGGCCATCTGCTCGTCGCCCTCACCGAGCGCGGCATCTGCAGCGTGGCGCTGGGCGATGACGAGGAGGCGCTCGTCGGCGGCCTGCGCGCCGAGTATCCCGGCGCGGAGCTGGAGCGGACGGTCGACGCCAGCGACCGGCTCGTGGACGCCGTCGTCGCGCACGTGGAGGGACGGGCGACGGCGCTGGCCGAGCTTCCACTCGACGTGCGGGCCACCGCGTTCCAGTGGCAGGTCTGGCGCGCGCTCCAGCAGATCCCGTCGGGGGCCACGCGCAGCTACCAGGCGCTCGCCACCGAGCTCGGACGCCCCACCGCGGCCCGCGCCGTGGCTCGCGCCTGCGCGAGCAACCGGATCGCCGTGCTCATCCCATGTCATCGCGTGATCCGCGGTGACGGCACCCTCGGCGGCTATCGCTGGGGCATCCCGCGGAAGGCGGCGCTCCTGGCGCGCGAGGGCGGCGTGGACGAGCCGCGGTAACTTCTGGCGCCGAACGGCCGTATGGTCCATCGCTCCGCCAGGCGCTTCCCGCCCGGCCCGATTCGAGAGGATGTCATGACCATGCCACTTTCCACCGTCCCGCAGAGCGGCTCCGACGCCGCCGAGATCGCCCGCATCGATGCCAAGCCGCAGGCAACCGGGGCTGTGAAGAGCACCGTCATCAGTGACGGCGACAAGAGCGTGCGGATCACCACGGACCAGAACGGGAACACGAGGATCGAGCGGACGGGCGGTTCAGGGGCACCGGCGGTCGTTGGCGGGCCACCTCCGCCCGGCATGCCCGGCATGCTCGCCCCCGACGGCCTGCCGCCCTCCGGCGGCAACGTCATCCCCCCGCAGGCGGTGGACCTGGCGTACGGCTTCTTCCTGATGCTCACCGTGATGGTCGTCGGGTGGCCGATCGCGCGTGCCTTCGGGCGACGCATCGAGCGGCGTGGCGACACGGCGGCGCTGCCCCCCGCGGCGGCCGACCAGCTCCGGCGGATCGAGCAGGCGGTGGAGGCCATGGCGATCGAGGTGGAGCGCATCTCGGAGTCGCAGCGCTTCATGGCGAAGCTCCAGAGCGGATCCACCGCCGAGCGGGTGTAGCGGCGGTTCAGCCGCCCCATCGCGCGAATGAAAAAGGAGCCGTGGACGATGTCCACGGCTCCTTTCGCGTCTGGCGGAACGGCGGTCAGGGAATACGGACGCGCCCCACGCCCTGCTGGTTGTCGCAGACGCCGTCGCGGTTGGCGTCGATGCACTGGGCGCCCGCCGTTCCGGAGGCGCGGCCCCAGGTGCCCGGCTGGTTCGTGGTGCGGCCGGTGCGGCCGTCATAGATGGTGCCCTGGGCACGGCTGCCGTTGCGGTCGTACCGGCCGCGGTCGCGGCGGTCGCCGCTGCGGTTGCCGTCATGGTCGTTACGGTCGCCGTCGTCATTGTCGTCGTCGTCCCCGTCGCCATGCCCGTTCCGCTGCGCCTTCTTCCACTCGTTCTGGCGCTCCCTCTCGGACTTGCGGCGCTGCTTGTCGAGCTCGCGGCGCTGCTTGTCGGAAAGGCGGTCGTAGCGGCCGTCGTTTCGGCCATCGGTGCGGCCGTTGTTCCAGCCGCCCTGGTCGCGGCCGTCGTTGCGCGGATCGTACGTGCCGTTGCGCGGATCGTACGTGCCGTTGCGCGGATCGGTCGTGCGCAGTGCCGGGCCGTAGACCAGGCGCGTGTTGGCGCGCAGGCTCGCCCGGGCGTTCTGGCAGGTCGTCGGCGCGGGCTGGCGGCCCGGGGCGACACCGTCGTACCACACGCGGCACATGCCGGCGGGCGGCATGAAGCCCGCGGGAATGTTCGCCGAGCCGCGGACCTGCGCGCCGGCGCCGGCCGAGGCGACGACCAGCGCCGCACCCGCGATGAACCCGATACGAAGTCTCTGCATCACATCCTCCTTTGGTGTCCCGCACGACAGTGCGCGGCGATCCTGCTGGTGAGTCCCCACGACCCGCCGGCTGCGAGCGACATGCTGCCCACTCCGATGACGACCGGCGCCTGCCCCTGGCAAGGCATCTTTGACGCCATTCCGACAGGAGAGGCCAACCCGTTGCCACGCATGACTTTGTGCATTGCCGGCCGTGACCCTGCGCGCGGCGCTCGTCCCCATTTGGCGACATGATCGCCGCATGGCGAGGACAGGGCCGTGTGCGCTGGATCACATCTGTCGCGCACGCCTCCTGCGGTACCGCATGACTCATTGGCTCCGCGGCTTCAACGGTTCGGCTGCTTCAACGGCTTCAAAAGCTTCAACGCAGAGGCCGCAGAGGAGAAACCGCGAGGGCGCGGAGGACTGCCGCCCCAGGAGGCTCCTCCGTGATCCTCCAAGTTGAAGCCGTTGATTTTTTCTGCCTCGGCTCGGCAAGAGCCTCAACGCGGAGGGACGCGGAGGGAAAGTGCTTCTGCTCTCCTCTGCGTCCTCGCGGTTTCTCTCTGCGGCCTCTGCGTCGAGGCTGTTGTTGTCTTCAGGCAGCATCGTGCCGGCAGACGCTCGTCAGTCGCAGGTCGCCGGAGCGGCCGCACGCGCCGGCGCACCCCGCTCAGGCCAGCTCGAGCTCCACCGCGTTCTGCGCGAGACGGCCCGAGAGGTAGCAGTGGCTGCCACATGCCGTGAGCCCGGCACCGGCGAAGATCCGCCGATAGCGTGCCTTGGTGCGCGGGTGCCAGTCGTCGAGATCGCCCTCCATCTCGTCGCCCGACGTGTAGGCTTCCAGGTACGCGACACCGCCGAGCAGGCTTGCGAGGTGGGTGATGCCGCGAGTGAGTGCCGCGTCGGGGATGTACTGGAGCATGTCGGCGCAGACGATGAGGTCGTGGTTCCGCCCGAGCCGGAGCTCGTGGACCTCCTCGAAGCGTCCCAGGCGAATGTTCCGCCGCCGTCCGTGACGGGCGACGACGTATTCACTCGGGTCCACGCCGAGATACCTTATCCCGGGGCGCAGGCGCCGCAGCTCCACGCCCCACGTGCCCTCGCCCGCGCCGACATCCAGCACGGACCGAAGCTTGCGCCCCAGGTACCGCTCGGAGATGGCCAGCACCATGCGGATCTTTCGGCGGACGTCGTCGGGCGCGTGCACCCTCGTGCGCGGATCGCGATACCACCTGGTGAAGTAGGCTTCGTCGTACGCCTTGCCGCCGGCGCGGGCCGGCATGGGAGGAGGAGTCATGCAGAGGATCTATCGAGTGGGACGCGCTGCGTCGATGGGACGGGCGCGCCGCGCGGCGGTGCTCGCCATGGCGATGTGCCTGTCGCTCGCCGCCGGCTGCCGGCCGAGCAGCGATCCGGACACGGCGGCGGAGCCGGTACCACCCACGCGGCTTCGAGTGGAGAACCAGGCGTTCCTGGACATGACGATCTACGTCTACCGTAGCTCGCAGCGCATCCGGCTCGGCCAGGCGAGCGGGAATTCGGTGACGGTCCTGACGATTCCGGCGAACATCGTCGTGGGGTCGATCGCGCTGCGCTTCCAGGCGGACCCGATCGGCAGCTCGCGCGCGTCCATCTCGCAGGAGATCACCGTCTCGCCGGGCGACGAGGTGATCCTGACGATTCCGCCGTCCTGAGCCGAGCCGCGGAATCGCCCTGGGCCGGCGCCGACCGGAGCACGCCTACTGTGTGTCGGCCGGCGTGGCGCGGGTGTAGATGAAGCGGTGCCCTGGGCCGGCGACCGATGGCGCGGCGCCGGTGCGATAGACGATCACCGAGTCGCTGCTCCAGAGCACGGAGTCGGGGCGCGCCGCGCCGGCGTCGGCGCCGGCGCGCCAGGTGATGGCGGCGATGCGGCCCGTGCCGTGGCCGTGGCCGAGGACCCGGGCGTTGCCCGTGGCCAGACGGACGGATGCAGTCTGGCCCAGGCCCACGCTCTCGCCGAAGCCGACGACGCCGGGATTGGCCGAGTCGGTGACCACGAACCCCGACTCGATCCGCGCCCCGCTGGCGACGGTCACCGGGAGCGCCGCTTCGTCGACCATGCGCAGGTAGAAGGCGCCGGCCGGGAGATGCCCTCCCGTGGATCCCTCGGGGCCGGCCGGGCTGGCGGGCAGGCAGGCGGAGGTGAGGAGCGTGCAGGCGACGCTCGACAGCTTCGTTACCGCGTGACGCCGGTATGGCGGCTTGGAGAGCGAGCGAGCGATCTGCATGGTGGCCATCGGCGAAGGTATCCGTCGTCCCGCTTTCCCGGAAGATGCGGCAGCGGCCCTGCCGACAGCTTCGGAGGATCCGGCGCGTCGCCTGCGAATGGGGCAGGCTGTCCCGCCGTGCACGTCCGGCCCACTCGCGCGATACGGACTCGCGCTCCCTCTCCCGCCCGTGGCGACCACGGTAGACTCCAGCCATGCTTCGAATCCTCGCGCTGCTCGCCGCCGCCGTGCTCCTTGCTGCCGGCCTGGTGCTCGGCTCCATCTCGGTGATCGCGGTTCGGCGGAACGAGGGGGTCTTTCTCCCCGCCGGATACGTCGCGCTGTTCTGCCTGGCCGGCTCGTATTTCCTCGCGCGGGCCGTGCTCAGACCCTGACCGGCGGCCGTCGCGCCTTCCAACCATCGCCCACGGCCGAGTGTCGAACCCGGAAGGTCCGACCACCTCCCTCACCGTGATCCCCTCATGCAACGGTCCCTCCCGCTCGCCGCAGCGCTGCTGCTCCTCCCCGGATTCGCCCTCGCGCAATCGCTCCTTGGCCGATCGGACCAGACCTTCACCTGGCAGGGTCCCCTGCCCGCGCAGGCGCGGCTGAGCGTGCGAAACTTCAACGGGCCCATCGACGTGCGCAGGGCCAGCGGCACCAACGTGGAGCTTCGCGCCGAAAAGCGGCTCGGCCACGGCGGCGAGGTGTCGGACGTGGCGTTCGACGTGCGCACCGCCAGCAACGGCGACATCACCATCTGCTCCGCCTTTCGCGGCCGCAGCGGCTGCGGGAGCGAGCGCAACTGGGACGACGGCGACTCCGACGACCGGGGCCACGTCACGGTGTCCATGACGATCCTCGTCCCGCCCGGCGCGTCGGTGAAGGTGGCGACGGGCAACGGCGCCATCTCCATCGAGCGCGTGAGCGGTGAGGTGCAGGCGTCCACCGGCAATGGCCGCGTGCACGTCGCCGGCACGGAGGGAACGGTCCGGGTCTCCACGGGCAACGGCGCGGTGGACGTGCGCGACGCGCGGGCGCCGGTGCAGGTGTCCACCGGCAATGGCGACGTGATGGTGGCGACCGCCGCCGGTCCGGTGGACGCGCGCAGCGGGAACGGCGACATCGACGTGCGCATCTCGGCCCTGCGTGCGCAGGACGCGATGCGCTTCTCCACGGGGAGCGGATCGGTGCACCTGACCCTGCCGGCGAACTACAACGGCGAGCTGGATGCCTCCACGGGCAATGGCGAGGTCCGGAGCGACTTCGCCGTGAAGGTCACGAGCGGCCGGGTGGACCGGCGTCGCATCCGCGGCACGATCGGCAGCGGGGGCCCGCTCCTGCGGCTCTCCACGGGCAATGGCGGGCTCGAGGTGCGGAAGGGACCGTGATGCAAATGCCAGCGGCCGTGGCCTGACGCTGGGGACACTGCTTCAACGACGCTGGGGACACTGCCGTTGCCGTTGCGCCAGCGTCAGGCCGCGAGCCGTCCGGCCGGCACCCACACGGGACGGCCGCTCTTCACGGCGCCCACGCAGTCGTACCGGGCTGGGGGAAATCCTGCAACGCCGATCTCCAGCGAGTCGCCGGCACGCACCGGGATCCGCTCCCCGAGCAGTACGACGGCATCGTCGAAGGTATCGCTCTCCACGACCCCGGCCTGGCGAACCGACTCCGGACCAGAGCTGATCGCGAACTGATATGTAGACATGGGTTTCTCCGTGGTTTCGCTTCGGGTTCTTCTACACCGGAACCGCACCGGAGTGTCGTCTTCCGAGCGCGGGTCTCGGCAAGAAAGCCGGCGAGCCGCCGGAGGGTTCCGGCGTGTCAGGGCGCGGCGGCGCTGCTGAGCGGCAGCCGCAGCTCGAACGCCGAGCCCGCGCCCTCCTCGCTTTCCACGAGGAGGTCGCCGCCCATGGCCCGCGCGAGCTCGCGGCTGATGGCGAGCCCCAGGCCGATTCCCTCCTGCTCGCGCTTGTACCGGCGGTCCACCTGGACGAACGGCTCGAAGATCCACTCCAGCTTCGTGGTGGCGATGCCACGTCCGGTGTCCTGCACGCGGATCACCGCCATGTCGCCGTCGCGGGCGCACGACAGGTGGATGCTGCCGCCCGGTGGCGTGAACTTCAGCGCGTTGGACAGCAGGTTGAGGAGGATCTGCTGCACCTTCTCGCGGTCGCCGCGCACGGGCAGGTCGGGATCGCACCGCTCGCAGCTGTACGTGAGGCCGCGCTCGCGCAGCTGCGGCGTCACGAAGTCGCTCATGCTTTCCACGACCTCGGTGAGCGAGATGTCGTCGAGCTCCACCTGGAGGTGCCCGCCCTCGATCTTGGCGAAGTTGAGCACGTCGTTGATGAGCGAGAGCAGGTAGGTCTGGCTGCGCTTGATGCGATCGAGGTCGGCGCGCTGCTGCTCGGTCACCGGGCCGCGGATGCCGAGATCGATGAGCTGTGCGTATCCGCCGATCGCGTTGAGGGGGGTGCGCAGCTCGTGGCTCATCACGGCCAGGAACTCGCTCTTGGCGCGGTTCGCGCCCTCGGCCTCGAATCGTGCCTGCTCGGCGAACGACAGCAGCGCCTCGCGCTCGCGCTCGGCGGCGATGCGCTCGCTCACGTCTTCCACCACGAGGACGGTCCGGGCGCCCGCGTCGCCCATCGCGACCGGGTCGGCGGACACCGAGTACGTGCGTGCGCCCATGCCGACGATGGCCTTGTCGAGCCGCTCGCCCGCGGCGATGCGCCGCGCCAGGTCCGCGCTCTCGGCGTTGAAGACGGCGCCGAGCATGACGGGCAGCGACTGTCCGATCACGTCATGATCCTCGCGGCGCAGCAGCGCATAGGCCGCACGGTTGGCGCGCTGCACGGTCGCGTCGCCGTCCAGCAGGAGCACCGCGTCGGCGAGCGCATCGAAGGTGGCCTGCCACTCGCGCGCCGCATCCTGGAGCCGGCGGTCGGCGGCGCGGGTGCGCACCAGCGCGCGCACGGTCGCCACGAACACGGTGGGATCGATGGGATGGGTGAGGTAGGCATCCGCCCCCTTCTCCAGCCCGCGGATCTGGTCCGCGGTGCTGGTGAAGCTCGCCGACAGGTGGAGCACCGGGATCACCGCGTGCTCGGGCAGGCGCCGCATCCGCTCCACGACCTCGAAGCCGGTCATGTCCGGCAGGTTGACGTCGAGCACGACGACGTCGGGATCGTTCCGCACCTGCGCGAGCGCCTCGCGCCCGGTGGTCGCCTCGAGCACCTCGAATCCGGCCCCGCGCAGGATGCGCGAGGTGGCGTACCGGTTGCCCTCGGTGTCGTCGACGACGAGCACGCGGGGCCTCGACTCCCCCGTCGTCGTCACCCGGCCTCCGCGGCGGGCCGCGCATCGCGCGGAATGAGGAGCGAGAAGCGTGAGCCGCGGCCGACCTCGCTCTCGAGCCGCACCTCGCCGCCAAGGATCCGCGCGATCTTCCGGGTGAGCGGCAGGCCGAGCCCGGTTCCGTGGACGCGCCGCTGGATCGGGCCGTCGACCTGGATGAACTCCTCGAACACCCGCTCCTGGTCGGCGGGCGCGATGCCGATCCCGGTATCCGAGACGACGAACCGAACGAGTCCGTCCGGCTCGGCCGCCGCGGTGACGCGGACCTCGCCCTGCGACGTGAACTTGAGCGCGTTCGAGATGAAGTTGCGAAGCACCTGCGAGACCCGTTGTTCGTCGGTGTACAGCGGAAGCGGCTCGGCGGGATCCTCGATCTCCAGCCTGACCGCCTCGTTGGTGGCCAGTGGATGAAGCGTGCCGCGCAGCGCGGCGAACAGCTCGTGCACCTGGAAGTGGTCGGGGCGCAGCTCCACGGTGCCCGACTCGATCTTGGCGACGTCGAGCAGCTCGTTCACCATCTCCGCCAGCCATTCCGCCGAGCGCTGGATCATGCCGAGCTGCTTCTCCTGCTCCTCCAGCAGCGGCCCGTCGGCGTGCGAGAGCATCAGCCGCGCGAGGTTGATGATGGAGCTGAGCGGCGTCCGCAGCTCGTGGCTGACGTCGGACAGGAAGCGCGTCTTGGACTCCGACATGCGCGCGAGCTGCTGTGCGCGGTCGTCCAGCTCCGCATACAGCGCCACCACGCCGCGGTTGGTGTCGGCCAGCTCCTGCGCGAGCCGCACGGCCTCCGTCTCGCGCTCGCGCACGATGTCCAGCGCCGCCGCGAGGTCCTGGTTCTGCCGCTGCATCTCCGCGAAGGGCGAGCGCCGGCTCTCCTTCACGAGCGTGTCCACGAGGCGCGCGACCACCGCCGAGGTCACGGGCCCGGTACCCATGGGCAGCGCCTTCCCGATGGTGACCGAGGTGCCGGTGCCGCGAGCCGACTCGATGGCGAAGCGGTCCACGAGCCGCCGCGCGCCCGTGATGCCGATGCCCATCCCGGTGCGCGAGACGTAGGCGCCGCCGAGCACCGTCGACAGGTCCGCGATTCCGGGCCCGTCGTCGATCACGCGCGCGACCAGGAACGTGTCCGGCGCCTCGCGATCCACGCTGAAGAGCACCCGGCCGCCGTACCCGTACTGGAACGCGTTGCGCGCGAGCTCGCTGATGGCGGTCGCGAACCGCACCTGGTCCTGGGTCTCGAAGCCGAGCAGCGCGGCGATGGTGCGCGCGCGCTGCCGCGCGAAGACGACGTCGTCCTCGTACTGGAGCGCCACGGTGGTGATGGCGATGCGGTCCTGCGGAGCGGGCGCGGACATGGCGGTGGTCACTTCGCGTCGCGCGGCCGCAGCGAGAGGGCCAGGACGGTGGAATCGTCGCGCGGGCGCTGGAAGTCGCGGTGCAGCACGGCGGCGATGATCGCCGGGTCGCGGGCGAGCAGGAACGGCTGGTTCTCGATGCGCCAGCGCGAGGTGACGCCATCGGTATGCATGACCATCGTGGCGCCGGGGTCCCACGGCTGCGTGAACTCCTGGAGCTTCCCCACGTTCAGGCCGGCCGTGCCGTTCATCGACGCGAGCGACCGCGAGCGGTCCGCGCCGACGATGGCGCTCACGGTGTTGCCCACGGCGCAGAAGCGCACGCTCCCGCCGTCACCGTCACGGGTGACCTCGGCCACCGCGAGGGCGGCGCCGCGCGTGGCGCGGAGCGTCTCGTGCAGCGCGCCCACCACCTCCGCGGGATGCCGGTCGGCCACGTCCCGGAACCGCTCGATGGCGACGTCGGCCGCATGCGCCGCGTTCGGTCCGTGCCCCAGGCCGTCCACCAGCAGCACCATGGCCCGGTCGCCCTCCTGCACGACGCACCAGCCATCGCCACAGGCGGTCTCCCCCTCCAGGGGCACGCAGACCACGCCGACGTTCAGCAGCGCGCGCCGCGGCGTGCTCGCGAGCTCCGCGTCGCTCTCCGCGAACACGCGCGCCAGCACCACGGTGCCCTGCCCCGCGCGTGAATACACGTCGAGCACGTTGGCCTGCCGCCGCATCGCGCCGAGGCCGTGGCCGAGGGTACCGCCGGTGGAGTAGCCATCGGCGAAGGAGCGCTCGAGGTCATGGATGCCCGGGCCGCGGTCGATCGCGAGCATCTCCACCCCCGGGTGGCCGTTCGGCGCGGTGTCGCGCAGGAGCATGTAGCCGCCCTGTGCGTGGCGGGCGAGGTTCGTGGCGGCCTCCGTCACCACGATGCCGACCACGCCGCGACGCTCCTCGTCCAGGCCGCAGCCGCGCGCCACGGCGTCGGCCGCCCGGCGCGCCTCGC
>JAQBPZ010000008.1 GCA_028287225.1 Gemmatimonadota bacterium | reverse complement strand
CGTCGTGGTGCACTACAACGGCTCCGCGGAGGGCGCCCGCGAGACGGCCGCGGCCATCGTCGACGCCGGCGGCCGCGCGTCCATGATGCACGCGGACCTGGAGCAGGCGCCGGCGGCCGAGCGGCTCGTGGATGCAGTCGTCGCGGCGCATGGCACGCTCTCGGTGCTCGTCAACTCCGCCGCGGTGATGCTTCGGACGCCCATCGGCGAGACGACGCCCGAGGACTGGGACGCGATGCACGCGCTGAACGTGCGCGCCCCCTTCTTCCTCGCGCAGCGCGCCGCGCCCGCGCTGCGCGCCGCGCGCGGATGCATCGTGAACATCGCGGATCTCGCCGCCTTCGAGACCTGGCCCGCCTACGTCCCGCACGCCATGACGAAGGCCGCCATCGTGCAGATGACGCGCGGGCTCGCGCACGCGCTCGCGCCGGACATCCGCGTGAACGCCGTGGCGCCCGGCGTGGTGCTGCTGCCCGAGGGCTGGAGCGACGCCGACGCCGAACGGCTCCGCGCCACTACCCCGCTCCAGCGCATCGGGACCCCCGAGGACGTCGCGCAGGCCGTGCTGTACCTGGTGGACGCCGAGTTCGTGACGGGTGCAGTGCTCATGGTCGACGGTGGCCGACACGTCCGCACCTGACCTGCCCGGCACGCCGCGCGTCGTGCGCGAGACGCAGCGCTTCGGCACCATCATCGTGGTGGGTGGCGGATGCTACGGGGGCTACTACGTACGGCAGCTCGCGCGCGCGGAGCGGGCCGGCGCGCTCGCCTGGCGGCGGCTGCTCGTCGTCGATCGCGACCCGGCGTGCGCCGTCAGCCGGCTCGCCCCGGCGGAGCGCCCCTCCTCGCTCGAGATCGTGGTCGCGGAGTGGAGGGCATTCTTCGCCGGATATCTTGGCGCCGCTGCGAACGAGGACGCGGGAGCGCTCGACGACGCGATCGTCCCGTCGCCGCTCATGCCCCACCTGATGGCCGACTGGCTCATGGACCGCGCGCGGGAGCGGTGGCCCCTGCGCGCCGTCGCGATCGAGCCCCTCGTGCAGCCACCGGCCGTACGCTGGGAGCGCCCGGGCGACGACGGGACGCATTACGTGAGCTTCGCCGACTGGATCTGCCCGATCAACTGCATCGAGCCCGAGCGCTGCCCGCACACGCGCGGCCCGCGCGACTGGAGCATGCCGGTGGCGGTGCGCGAGTTCGTGCAGGCCGAAGTCGCCGCCGGGCGCCCGATGGAGGGCCCGTACCTGTTCCGATGCCTCCACCGTGCCTACGGGGTGGGCATGCTCGACGTCGGCGACATCCTGGACGCCGACCGGGCGATCGCGGCACGGGGGACGCTCGGTCCGGCCGCCTTCCTGGTGGGCACGGTCTCGCAGTGTCACGGAGCGCTGCGCCGGATCGAGCTCGGGGTGTGAGGGGCGGGCACCACCCGCCCGCGGAACTCCCCCTCCCGGCGCACGGATTCCCTCCGTCGCCGCCCCGCGCCGGCCATCCGGGCGGCACGATTCGCTAGATTCAAACGCGTTGCAGCACCCGCTCCCTCGACCACCGCTCCCTCGCCACTGCCGTGATGCCCGCTCCACAGATCGAGAACCTCGTGATCATCGGCTCCGGTCCCGCCGCCTGGACGGCCGCCATCTACGCCGCGCGCGCCAGCCTGGACCCGCTGGTGTTCGAGGGCGAGACCGTGGGCACCGATCTCCCCGGCGGACAGCTGATGCTGACCACCGACATCGAGAACTTTCCCGGATTTCCGGAGCCGATCAGCGGGCCGGCGCTCATGGAGCGCATGAAGGAGCAGGCGCTGCGCTACGGCGTGCGCGTCGTCACGGAGCTCGTGGTGGAGGCGGATCTCGGCGTGGCGCCCGTGCGCCTCACGCCGAGCTACGGCGCGCCGGTGCTGGCGCATGCGGTGATCATCGCCACCGGGGCGAGCGCGAAGTGGATCGGCCTGGAGAACGAGCTGCGCCTCGCGACCACCGGCGGCGGCGTTTCGGCCTGCGCGGTCTGTGATGGCGCGCTGCCCTTCTACCGCAACCGCGTGCTCGCCGTGGTCGGCGGCGGCGATACGGCCATGGAGGAAGCCCTCTACCTCACGAAGTTCGCGAGCGAGGTGCTGATCATCCACCGCCGCGACTCCTTCCGCGCCTCCAAGGCGATGGCGAGCCGGGTGCTGCGGCATCCCAAGGTGCGCGTGCTCTGGAACACCCGCGTCACCGACGTGCTCGGGGACGGCGAGATCACCGGACTCCGCCTCGCGGACACCAACACCGGTGAGGAGCGCGAGGTGGAGGTCGGCGGCCTGTTCGTCGCCATCGGCCACCATCCCAACACCGGATTCCTGAAGGGCCAGCTGGAGACGACGCCGCAGGGCTACCTCGTGGTGACGTCGGGGCGCACGGCGACGGCGGTGCCGGGCGTGTTCGCCGCCGGCGACGTGATCGACGACTACTACCGCCAGGCCATCACCTCGGCGGGCACCGGGTGCATGGCGGCGCTCGAGGCGGAGCGGTACCTCGCGCACAATGGCATCGGCGAATCGCCGGTCGTGGAGACGGCGGAGACCGCGCCGCCCACCGTGGCATGAGGAGGCGGCCATGAAGATCGACGTCCGCACCGTCGGCGCGCTTCAGGAGAACTGCTATCTCGTCGTCGACGAGGGCGCCAACGAGAGCGTGCTCGTGGATCCGGGCGCCGATGGCGAGGTCCTCGTCGAGATGCTCAGGTCGTCGGGCACCCGCCTCTCCGCCATCTGGCTGTCGCATGCGCACGTGGACCACATCGGCGGGATCGCCGAGGTACGGCGCCATTTCGACGTGCCGGTGCACCTGCACCCGCTGGACCTCCCCCTCTATCGCACCCTCGCCGCGCAGTCGGCTGACGTCTTCGGCATTCCCTTCGAGCAGCCGGACGATCCGGACGCCGAGCTGGCGGACGGTCAGGTGCTCCGGTGCGGCGGTCTCGAGTTCACCGTGATGCACGTGCCGGGGCATGCGCCGGGTCACGTGACCTTCAACGGCCATGGCGTGGCGCTCTCGGGCGACCTGCTGTTCGCCGGGTCCATCGGGCGCACGGACCTGCCGTTCTGCAATCCGTTCCACATGGACGCCTCGCTGGCGCGGTTCGCGACGCTGCCGGAGGAGACACTGGTGTATCCGGGGCACGGGCCCGCCACGTCCATCGGCGAGGAGCTCGAGTCGAACCCGTTCCTCGCGGGCCGCGCGCGGACGCTCAAGCGGTGATGCGCGCGCTTCCCGCTTCACTCGCGAGCATCGCACTCCTCTCCGCCTGGCTTGGCGCCGCGGTGCTCGTCGCCGCCGTCGTGGCGCCGGCCGCCTTCGCCGTGCTGCCCACGCGGACGCTCGCCGGCGCGCTCGTGGGACGCGTGCTGCCGGTCGTCTTCTGGACGGGCATCGTCGTCGGCCTTCTGGTCGCCGCACTTGGCTGGCCACTGGCGGCCGGCCGCGTCGGGCGGACCGGGGCGGCGCTCGTGCTCGCGGCGTCGTGCGCCATCGCGCAGCTCGGCGTCGCCCCTCGCATCGCGGCCATCCGCGACGCCGCCGGCGGCCGGATCGACGTGCTCGATCCCTCGGATCCACGGCGGCAGGCCTTCGGGCGGCTGCATGGCCTGAGTGTCGCGTGGATGGGCCTCGGCGGCCTCGCGGCACTGGTCGCCCTCTTCCTGCTCGTCCGACTCACCACGCGGAGCACCGCATGACCGACGACGCCCGGCTCTCCTTCATCGACCCCGCCACCGCGCCCGAAGTGCTTCGCCCGACCATCGATGCCTTCGTGCAGTCGCGCGGCAAGGTGCCCAACCTCTTCCGCGTCGCGGCGCACGCGCCGGAGATCACCGCGAAGCTCGCGGCGCTCCAGGGCGCGGTGATGGGGCAGGGCGAGGTGCCGGTGCTGCTCAAGGAGCTGCTGAGCACCCGCGTGTCGCACATCAACCTCTGCGATTATTGACTGGCTTCCCATACCGCCTTGTCAAGGCGGCTGGGTGGCACGGACGCGCAGCTCGCCGCGGTGGCGCAGGGCGCGTACGACGTCTTCGAGGAATCGTGGCGCGCGGCGATGCGGTATGCCGACGCCATGACGCCGACGCCGGGCATCGTGCCCGACGCGGTGTTCCAGGATCTCGCCGCACACTGGAACCCGGCGCAGGTCGTCGAGATCACCGCGGTGATCTGCATGTTCGCCTTCTTCAACCGCTTCGCGCACGCACTGGCGATTCCGATCACGAGATGATCGTTCGCGTGTTGTCTATCAGCGTACGCGAACTCTCACGGCTTGTCAGCCGTACGCGAATTGCCACTGATGGGTGGCGAATGAAGGCGAATCGAGCCACTTGAAGTGAACGAACGTGAGTCGCGGCCGGTCCTGCAGGAAGGCTTCATGGTCATCGCGCAGATTCGCTACGCATTCGTGAGAATTCGCGTACGCCCCCGAGCGACATGGCCGAACACCAACCATCGAACCAAGAGTTGCTCATGCCCGCTTCCACTCGCTCTGAAAAGGACCCCCTCGGCGCTCGCGACGTTCCCGCTGACGCGCTCTGGGGCGTGCAGACCCTCCGCGCCCAGGAGAACTTCCCGATCAGCGGCCTGAAGCCGCTGTGGCCCTTCGTCATGGCGCAGGTGTGGATCAAGAAGGCGGCCGCGCTCACGCACAAGGAGACCGGGCGGCTCGACGCGAAGCTGGCCGACGCGATCGTGGCCGCCGCCGACGAGGTGCTCGCCGGCAAGCACACCGACCAGTTCGTGGTGGACCCGTACCAGGCCGGCGCCGGCACCTCGCACAACATGAACGTGAACGAGGTGCTCGCCAACCGCGCCAACGAGCTGCTCGGCGCCCAGCGCGGCACGTACGCGCCCGTGCATCCGAACGACCACGTCAACATGGCGCAGAGCACCAACGACACCATCCCCACGAACATCCGGCTCGCCGCGCTGTCCCAGCTCGGGCCCCTGGTGGCGGCGTTCGAGGGTCTGCGGGACGCGCTGGCCGCGAAGGGCAGGGAGTTCGATCACATCGTGAAGGCGGGACGCACGCACCTGCAGGACGCGATGCCGATCCGGCTCGGCCAGGAGTTCACCGCGTACGCGGGCTCCATCGACCGCGGCCTGCGGCGCGTGAACGAGGCGGCGGACTACCTCCGCGACCTCGGCATCGGCGGCAGCGCCGTCGGTACCGGCGTGACGGTGGAGAAGGAGTATCCCGCGCTCATGAACAAGCACCTCAGGGCCATCACGGGCCTCGACCTCCGCATCGGCGCCGATCGCGTGCAGCTCATGCAGAGCATGGGCGACGCCGCGGCCTTCAGCGCCTCGCTCCGGGTCCTCGCCGTCGACCTGAGCAAGATCGCGAGCGACCTGCGCCTCATGGTGATGGGCCCGCGCACCGGGATCGACGAGATCAAGCTGCCCGCGGTGCAGCCCGGCTCCTCGATCATGCCGGGCAAGATCAACCCGTCCATCCCCGAGATGGTCAACCAGGTCTGCTTCCAGGTCATGGGACTCGACACCACGGTTTCCATCGCCGCCGAGCACGGGCAGCTCGAGCTCAACGTGATGATGCCCGTGATCGCCTTCAACCTGCTCCTCTCCATGCGCATCCTCACCAACACGGCGACGGTGCTCACGGAGAAGTGCGTCGTCGGCATCGAGGCGAACGAGCCGATGCTCGCCTACTGGGTGGAGCGGAGCGCGGCGCTCGCGACGGCCCTCATGCCGCACATCGGGTACGCCAAGGCCGCGGAGCTGAGCAAGAAGTCGGTGAAGGAGGGCATCCTGATCCGGGAGATGGTCAAGCGCGACCAGCTCCTGCCGGCGGACGAGATCGACGACGTCCTCGACCTGCGGAAGATGACCGACATCGGAGTGCCGGGAGGCAAGCACGAGATGAAGGCGGGAGGGTGAGGGGAAGGGCAAGGGCAACGGCGTTTGCGGTTTGCGGTGAGCGGTGAGCGGTCAGGCCTCCGGATGCTTCTACCGCCAACCGCTCACTGCAAACCGCTAACGCCCTTGCCCTTGCCATTGCCGTTGCCGTTGGCAGAGCGGTCAGGCCTCGGGACGCTGCTGCCGCCGACCGCTCACCGCAAACTGCAAGCGCCTTTCGGTCCCCGCCGGCCACAGCTAGATTGTCCGGGTGCGCATCACCACCCAGGCGGAATACGGACTCATCTGTGCCCTCCATCTGGCCCGTCGGATCGACGACGGGCCGGTGACGGGTCGTGAGATCGCGGCCACCGAGCGGCTCCCCGGCGACTACGTCGAGCAGATCATGCTGAAGCTGCGCCGCGCGGACATCGTCAAGAGCACCCGCGGCGCGCATGGGGGCTACCGGCTCGCCCGGGCCGCCGAGCAGATCAGCGTGCGCGACGTGATGAACGCGTCGGAGCACTCCACCTTCGACGTGCACTGCGGCTCGCATCCCGTGGAAGAGGCGCGCTGCTCGTCCTCCCACGACTGCAGCATCCGCCCCGTCTGGATGCTGCTCCAGCAGCGCATCGACGAGGTGCTCGAAGGGGTGCGGCTGAGCGACCTGCTGCTCCAGGAGAGCGAGGTGCGCGAGCGGGTCGGGCTGTTGTCGGTGCCGGTGGCCCCCGCCGGCCGCCTGGCGCTGCCGATCCTCCAGGGCTGACGCCCCGCGCGCGATGCGCCTCTTCGAGTCGTTTCGCGAGGATCGCGCGCTCCTCGCCCGCAGCGGTGCGTACGCCGACGCGCTGATGGCCGAGCCGTCGGCGGAGGACACGGAATGGCTGGCCCGCGTGGCCACGCGGGGCGACGCCGACCACGCACGCTGGGAGCTGCGGTACCTGCGCCGCGCGCTCGGGGTGCTGGTCGCGCAGCGTGACGCCCTCGACGACCGGACGCATGCGGAGGTGCTGCGCGCGCTGCTCCGCCGCATGGAGAAGGATCCGCATGTCGACGCCGAGCTGCGCGAGCTCTCCGAGCGGCAGTTCAACGCGCGCCTCAGCGCCTACCGGGACGCGCTCATGACGCGCGGCCACGGCACCCCGGTCATGCGCATCGCCCAGAACCTGCTCGCGTTCTCCGGCGGCCCGATCCGCGCCACCGACCCCGTGGTGCAGCAGGGCGCCGAGCTCGTGGCCAGCTACCGCCTGGCCGCGAACGACGCGCTGCGCACCGCGTTCGGCACCGCCGAGCTGCCGGACGACGTCGTGCCATCGGAGCTCGCGAGATAGCTGGCAGCAGTCGGCGTTCGGCTACTCGATGAGCTGACAGCCATGGCCGTCAGCTCGAAGCTTCAGCCACCACAGGAACCCAGCAGTCGCTGAAGCTCGACGCTGTCGGCTCGGGCTGTCAGCTCATCGAGTCGCCGAGAGCTGCCAGCCGAGAGCTGCCAGCCGAGAGCTGCAGTTACGACAAGGGCGGCCCTTGCGGACCGCCCTTGGAGTGCTCGAGGGGGGACTTGAACCCCCACGCCGGTGAAGGCACAGGCTTCTGAGACCTGCGTGTCTACCAGTTCCACCACCCGAGCAGGAACAGACCTGCAAATTATCCGGCGCGTGGGTGCAAGTCAACGCACGCGTTGCCGCGTCCGTGCGGGCGACGCTATGTTCCGACGCTGACCCGCACCCTCGCGCGCACGTCGCCCCTTCCCGCGACGCGCGCGCGGTGGCCCTCTCCGCGATCGAATCGCGGTGGTACCGAGAGCGCATGGCCAAGTCCGAGGAAAAGCCCGAGATCGAGTCCATCGCCAAGAACCGGCGCGCGCGGCACGACTACGCCATCCTCGACACCTGGGAGGCCGGCATCGTCCTCACCGGCTCCGAGGTCAAGTCCCTGCGCGACGGAAAGGCGAACATCTCCGACGCCTACGGCATCGTGCGGGACGGGGAGATCTTCCTCATCAACCTGCACATCTCCGTCTACGAGCGCGCCAGCTACAACAACCACGAGCCGACCCGCACCCGCAAGCTCTTGTTGCACAAGCGGGAAATCGAGCGTCTGATAGGTGCCATCGAGCGCCAGGGGCTGACACTCATCCCCCTGGAGCTCTACTTCAAACACGGCATCGCGAAGGTGGCGATGGGACTCGGCAAGGGAAAAAAGGCGCACGACAAGCGGGAAGACGCGAAGGCGAAGGATGCCGAGCGCGAGATCGCGCGCGCGGTCAGGACCCGATGATCCTCGCCCTCGCCGCCGCGTTCCAGCTCGCGATCGCCGTCCCGGACACCGCGCCCCCCCGCACGCTCGTCGTCAAGGACGCGACACGCTCGGTCAGCCTCACGGTGCTCGAGACGGCGTCGGGACCGCTCGTGCGCGCCGACCAGCTCAAGCCGATCCTCGGCATCACCGTCTCGCACCTCATGGGCGAGCGCTGGATGCTCATCGTCGGCGGGTCCGCGATCCAGGTGGAGCAGGGCCTCCGCGTCGCGAAGGTGGGCGACGACAGCTTCCAGCTCGCCTCCGCGCCCGAAGTGCGGAAGGGCGTCCTCTGGGTTCCCCTCCAGCTCGTCGCCGAGCTCGTGCCCCGCGTCGTCGCCAACCTGATCTGGGACGCCGACCGCACCGAGCTGCGCGCCTTCTCCTCGGTCAACCGCTTCGGCGACGACGCGCCCGCGCCTCGCCGCGAGTCCGCGACGTCGTCCCCCCGCCCGCGCAGCGGGCCCACGGATCCGGCGCCGACGCCGGGCGCAG
>JAQBPZ010000007.1 GCA_028287225.1 Gemmatimonadota bacterium | reverse complement strand
GCGGGGGCGGGGGCTGCCTGGGCCGCGGGAGCGGCCGGGGATGCCGCCCCTGGAGCCGGCGCGGCGGCGGGTGCGGGGGCCGGTGCCGAAGCCGAGGCGCCTTCGGTGATCTCGCCGAGAAGCTGGTCCACCGCGACGACGTCGCCCTCCTTCACGGCGCGGCTCGCGAGCACCCCCGCCGCCATCGCCGGGACCTCGACGGTGATCTTGTCGGTTTCGAGCTCGACGAGGGTGTCGCCGGCGGCGACCGCGTCGCCCTCCTTCTTGAGCCAGCGGGACACCGTCGCCTCGACGATGGACTCGCCGAGCTGGGGAACCTTGAAAGCAGTCATTGGGGCGCCGTCTCGGATCGGATCGGATCGGCGGTGGTCGTGGCGCTTTCGCGTCCGCACGCCGCCGCATAGCATTCGCGACCAATATAACCGCAGGGCAGGGACGTGCGAGGATTGACCATCTCGGCGCACGGCACGCTCGACCAGCTCGAGCTGCGTGACGACCTACCGGAGCCGGTGCTCGCGCGCGACACGGACGTCCGCGTCCGCGTGCGCGCCGCCGCGCTCAACCACCTGGACCTCTTCCTCGTGGGAGGGCTGCCGGGCATCACCATCACGCCACCCTGGATCGTGGGGTCGGACGGTGCCGGCGTCGTGGAGTCCGTCGGCGCGGCGGTGCGGTCGGTGGCGGTCGGCGACACGGTGCTGATCAACCCGGGCACCAGCGACCGCACCTGCGAGTACTGCACGAGCGGCGACCAGCCCCTCTGCCGGCAGTACGCGATCGCGGGCGAGCACCGTCCGGGCACCCTCGCGGAGCTGCTGGTGGTGCCGGAGGCCAACGTGATCCGCGTGCGCAGCGACACCGACCTGATGCACGCCGCCGCCTTTCCCCTGGCGACGCTGACCGCGTGGCGCATGATGACGACGCGGGCGCGCGTGACGGCGGGCGACCGGGTGCTGATCTGGGGCATCGGGGGCGGCGTCGCGCTCGCCTGCCTCCAGATCGGGAAGCTGCTCGGCGCGCACGTCACCGTGACCTCGGGGAGCGACGCCAAGCTGGAGCGCGCCCGCGCGCTCGGCGCCGACGACACGATCAACCACACGAACGTCGACGTGGGGCGGGAGATGCGGGCGCGGACCGGGAAGCGCGGCGTCGACGTCGTGGTCGATTCCGTGGGCGAGGCCACGTGGGCGCAGTCGCTCGGCGCGCTCGGCAAGCGCGGGCGGATCGTGACGTGCGGCGGCACCTCGGGCCCGATGCTCACCACGGACGTGCGGCGCCTGTTCTGGAACCAGTGGACGATCCTCGGCTCCACCATGGGGAGCGAGTCGGAGTTCGCGGAGATCGCCGCCCACTTCGACGCGGGGCGACTGCGCCCGCCGGTGGACCACGTCTACGACCTGGCCGACGCGCGACAGGCGTACGAGCGGCTCGCCAGCGGCGAGCAGTTCGGCAAGGTCGTGGTGCGGATCTCATGATCCGGGTCCCGATCCAGGTGCGCTACAACGACTACGACGACCGGGGCCACGTGAACAACGCGGTCTACCTCACGTACTTCGAGCTGGGCCGGGTCGCGGCCTGGCGCGCGCTCGCGCACGGCACTCAGCCGAGCTTCATCCTCGCGGAGTCCCGGGTGAGCTACCGCAGCCCGGCGACGCCCGGCGTGCCCCTCGCGGTGGAGGTCTTCGCGGGGGAGGTGCGCACGAAGGCATGGGTGTGGCGGTATCGCGTCGTGGACGAGCGCGACGACCGGCTCGTGGCCGACGGGGAGACGACGCAGGTGATGTACGACTATGCGGCCCGGCGCACGGTCGAGATCCCGGCGGCGCTGCGTGCGGCGCTCGGGGCGCTGTGACGATGGCGCGCCGATGACCGACGAGCAGGCCCAGTTCGCCCCCGAGGAGCAGCGAGCGATCCGGGACGCGGTGGCGCGCGGCGAGAAGCCGGTCTGCCCGCGCGACGGCACGGCGATGACCAACCGGTCCATCGGCGGGGGGTCGTTCGGGCTGGGGTACGCTCGACGGCGGGAGTGGCTGATCTGCCCCACCTGCCGGCGGAGCCTGATCTTCGACCTGAAGCGGGGAACGAGGAACTGACGGGATCAGGGATCAGGGGCATCCCGAGCGCCTGTCCACCCTGCACGAGGATCGGGAGTGTCGGGGCCTGGTGCCGATGGCTGGCCGCAGGCACGGGAGAGCATGCCCCGACAGCTGCGCTGCGGGGTGACGCAGGTGTCAGGGAAGCAACACTCCACCATCCCCCTGATCCCTGATCCCTGATCCCCTGTCCCCTCTCACTTCCCCCCGGCAAACCGACTACCTTTTCCCCGGCGGGCCGCGACGGCTCGTCCAGCACACCCGGCCATGCTTCTCCAAGACAGCAGCGCGACGTTCATCGACCGCCTCCAGGACAGCTTCGCCCAGGTGTTCGGCGACATCCTGCCCGCGCTGCTCGGCGCGCTCGTCATCCTGTTCGCCGGCTACCTGCTGGCGCGGGTGCTCGAGAAGCTCGTCGAGCGGTTCCTCCGGAAGATCCGGCTCAACCGGATGCTCGAGCGGGGCGACGTCATGTCGGCGCTGGAGCGCTCCGGCTCGCACCTGAACCCGACGCGCGTCCTCGCCAAGCTGGTGTTCTGGCTCGTGATGTTCGCGGTGATCCTCGTTGCCGCCAACGCGCTCGGGCTCCAGTCGCTCGCGAACGTCTTCTCGGAGCTGGTGAGCTACATCCCCAGCGTGATCGCGGCCATCGTGATCATCCTCGTGGGCATCGTGCTCGGCGGCTTCGTCGGCGGCCTGATCTCGGCGTCGGCGGGTGCGTTGCACGGCGGCCGCGCGCTCGCGCGGGTGGGACGCGGCGGCGTGATCCTGCTCGCCATCTTCATGGCGCTCCAGGAGCTCGGCATCGCCACCGACATCGTGACCACGGCGTTCGCGATCCTCTTCGGCGCGATCGCGCTGGCGATGGCGCTCGCGTTCGGGCTCGGCAACCGCGAGCTGGCGGGCGAGGTCACGCGCGACTGGTACGAGCAGTACCGTGCCGAGCGCGACGAAGCCCTCCGCCGCGAGCGCGAGATCGTCGCGCGCGAGGACGCCGAGATGGCGACGGAGTATCCGGACACGAGCGAGTATCCGGAGACCGTGCCCACCGGGTCCGAGGGGAAGGAAGAGGGCTGACGGAGGGCGCTCGAACCCGCCGACGCGCAGCTCGCCGGACCCCGCGCATCCACGACATCACCGGTCGCAGGGAAGCGGAGCATGTGCCGCAACATCAGGACCCTCGCCAACTTCGAGCCGCCCGCCTCGGACGCTGAAGTGCGCGCCTCCGCGCTCCAGTTCGTGCGCAAGCTGAGCGGCGTCACGCGGCCATCGCGCGCCAACGAAGCCGCATTCGATCGCGCGGTGGACGAAAACACGCAGGCGGCGCAGCGCCTGATCGACTCGCTCGCGACGAGCGCGCCGCCACGCAATCGGGAAGAGGAAGCGCGGAAGGCGCGCGCGCGATCCGCGCAGCGTTTCGGGACGCCACCGGCCTGACGCTGCGCGGCACGCGGACGACGTGGCTCGAGGCGGCCGCCGAGACCGCCTGACACAAGCGGGCACGACGCGGACGACCGCTGTCGACGCGGTCGGGGCATGTGTGTTGCGCGCTCGACCCATCATGGCGCCACCAGGCCGTGTGGCGAACGGGTCCGCGAGTGCTAGCCTCCGGACACGGGGGTGAGCTAGCACAGCGGAGACATGCCAATGGAACGACATGATCATGCGCCCGTGATCGTGACGCGCGCCGACGATCTCTTGCGCCTCACGACCCGCCGGTCCTTCCTGCGCGCCATCGGCGCGGGAGCCTCGATCGTCCTGCTGCCCGGTGTGTTCGCCGCGTGCGACGACTCCAGCAACGACCTGACGGGCGTCGGCGGCCTGCCGGAGGGATCGCTCGCCTTCGACCTGCGCACGGACGTCGGCATCTTCCGCCTCACGCAGACGCAGGAGATCATCGAGAGCACGTTCTACAGCGCCGTCGTCACGCATGGGGCCTTCAACACCTTCTTCACCGCGGACGAGCGCGAGCTGTTCACCGACCTCCGCAACGTGGAGCTCGTGCATCGCGAGTTCCTGCGCAACGCCCTCGGCGCACAGGCGGTCCCCGACTTCTCCGGACAGCTCAACCAGACGACGCTGGCGCAGCTGCTGGTGAGCCGCGACTCCATCATCGCCACGGCGCGCATGCTGGAGCACACCGGCCTCGCCACGCTCAACGGCGCGGGCAAGTACATCAGGGATGCGCGCAACCTCCTGGTCTCCGGCAAGCTCGCCTCCGTGGAGGCGCGCCATGCCGCCGCCCTGCGCGACTTCGGTCCGCCGGCGGGGATCGCCGCGAACACCGCGTTCGCCGGCGACGACGTCATCGACGTGAACGGCCGTGACGTGAAGATCGAAGCCTCCGTGACCGTGGCCAGCATCAGGGCGCTCAACATCATCAATGAGCCGCTCAACTCCAACGTCACCATCACCAACCCGCCCGACGCCACGCAGGGCGTGCCGACGGCCGACTTCTTCCCCGCCAATCCGTGAGCGCAGGAGACGACGACATGGACAACACGCATTCGATCGTCGACGGAATCGATCCGGAGATCATGGATCGCCTCGTCACCCGCCGCGACGCCATCCGGAAGGGCGCGTCGGCGAGCGCCGCCGTGGTCGCCGGCCTTCGCCTCGCCTCGGTGCCCGTCGCGCTCGCCGTCCTCTCCCGGGACGTCTTCGCCCAGGCGCCGAGCGACATCCTCGACGCGCTGCAGTTCGCCTACATCCTGGAGAACCTCGAGAACGAGTTCTATCGCGCCGTGCTTGGCACGAGCGCCGTCGGCGCGCAGAACAGGGCGTTCGACACGGTGCGCGCGCAGATCGTCTCCGCGCCGAACGGCGCGGCCATCCAGGCGGCGTTCCAGCAGATCCAGAAGCACGAGCAGCAGCACGTCGACTTCCTGCGCGCCACCGCGATCCCGCTCTTCGGTGGAACGGCTCCGGTCATCACGGCGGCCGACTTCGACTTCACCGGGGGCAATGGCACCGGCACCGGTCCCTTCGCGCGCGCGACGGCCGAGCTGGAGTTCCTGCTCCTCACGGCGCAGGCGTTCGAGGACACCGGCGTGCGCGCCTACAAGGGCCAGGCGTCGCGCTTCCTGATCGCCGGCAACACCAACGCCGACATCGCGCTCGAGAGCGCGCTGCGCATCCACTCGGTGGAAGCTCGGCACGCGGCCAAGATCCGCCGCATCCGCCGGCAGCGGAACCCGGGCGAGACGGCCCTGCGCTTCAGCGGGTACGTTCGCGGAGGCGGTATCGCCGCGGCCGGCGCGAGCATGATCGCCAGCCCGCCGGGCGAGGTGGTCGCCGCCCTCAACGCGATCTACGGGGGCAACACGCCGGAGAGCAACACGCAGCATACGGTCTACAACGACGTCACGAGCACCGCGACCACCATCGACGCCTCGACGATGACGGGCCTCGGCGGCGCACTCGCGATCGCCGGCGGCGACACGCAGCTCACGGCGGCCACGATGGCCTTCGACGAGCCGCTCACGAAGGCCGAGGTCATCAACATCGTGCAGAACTTCATCATCAACAACTCGGCACGCGGGCTGCCCTGACGAGTCGAGGTACCATGAGCGCCCGCCCGGCAGCTCTCGCCGGACGGGCGCTCATCGTTCCACGCAGGCGGGCGCATCAGTGGATTCGCCCCGCCACCTCCCGCACGAACGCCGCGCACCACTCCGCGTGCGTGAACGGCAGCATGTGCCCGCCTTTCACCAGCTCGATCGTCGCCCCCGGGATCGCCGCCACCGCCAGCTCCCCGTGAACGGCGGGGGCCAGGATCCGATCCTCCCGCCCGAACAGCACCCCGACCGGCAGCCGCAGCGAGGGGTACCGCGCCACCATCCCCGGCAGGTCGTCGTTCACGGCGACGAGGTCGGAGGACGTCTCGTGGAACGCCGACGGCCGCAGCGAGAGCAGTCCGCCCCCCGTCGTCGCGAAATCCGCCGGCACCGCCTCGGGCGCGAAGATCGCCGCAAGCACCGCGCGACTCCCGCGAATGGCGAGCGGCGTCGCCACCGTCCACGCCACCAGCCGCCGCACGAACGGCGACGCGATGGCCAACCGCTCGAACGGTCCGGGCGGCTCTGTCTCCACCTGTGTGAGGGGCGCGATCAGCGCCAGCCCGCTCACCAGCCCGGGATGCTCGAGCGCCACGGCCAGCGACAGCGCTCCGCCGAGCGAGTGGCCCACCAGCAGCGGGCGCCGCAGGTCCAGCGCGTGGATCACCGCCGCCACTGCCTCCGCCTGTACGGCGAGGCGCGCCGACGTCGCCGCCCCCCGCTCGCTGTACCCCGAGCCCGGCCGGTCGATGATCACCACGCGATACTCGCCGACCAGCAGGTCCATCATCGCGTACGTGAAGTGGCGCAGCGTGCCCCCGAGCCCATGGATCATCATGATCGGCGGGCCCGTTCCCTTGTCCACGTAGTGGATCCGGCCACCCGGCACGTCCAAGAAATTGCCGAGCGGCGGCAGCGCGGCCTCCACGCGGCGCGCGGTGTTGGCCGCAAAGAGCGCGAGCATCACGCACGCCACGGCCGCCAGGACGAGGAGGGCGAGCAGGGCGACGAGCAGCACAATCATGCGACGCCGCTCATCCGAGAAACTTCAACCCGATGAGCCGCCAGTACGCGACGGGCGCGAGCCGCTCGAGCAGCGCCGCCGCCCTGGCGTCGTTGCCAACGAGCACGCGCGGCGCGCGCCGCTCGATGCCCCGCACGATGGTCTCGCCGGCGAGCGCGGGCGGCATGACGAGCGACTTCTTCACGCGCGCACGCCGGCGCGCCACCTCCTCCGGCGGCGTCCCCGCCGGCACCCGCGCGTTGTCCGCGATCGACGTCGCGACGCCCCCCGGGTGCACGACCGTGACTCCCACGGTG
>JAQBPZ010000414.1 GCA_028287225.1 Gemmatimonadota bacterium | reverse complement strand
CGGTGACCGTGGACGGGTCGCGCACGTACCAGAGCCGCAGCGTGCCGCTGGCCGGACTGTTCATCTGGAGCGTGCCCTGATCGAGTCCGGGCGGCACGCGCCGGTGCGGTTGCTGGGGCGTGCCACCCGGAATACCTTTACGGGCCGGAGCCAAGGCTCCGGCCCGTCCGTCGTCCTGCCTTTCGTCACCGCCGCACAGCGTACCGGCCGCGGGACCTCCGTGCGCCTCGGAGCCGCATGAAGCTTCTCCCCGACTGGGTCAAAAACGGATACCTGCATCTCATCGATCCAGTCGCGAACTGGCTGGTGCGACGGGGGGTCCACCCCAACACCATCACGGTGTTCGGGACGCTCTGCACGGCGCTGGGCGGGGTGATCTACGGCATGGGGCACATCCGGACGGGGGGATGGTTTCTGGGCATCACGGCGCTGTTCGACGTGCTGGACGGCACGGTGGCGCGGCGATCGGGGCGCAGCTCCACCTTCGGCGCGTTCCTCGACTCCACGCTCGACCGCCTGGCCGACGGCTTCCTGCTGGGGGGGCTGGCGGTGTTCTACGCCACGAGCCGCCCGCATGGCAGCGTTCCCCTGATGATCACGGCGCTGCTCGGGCTCATCGGGGCCTTCATGACGTCGTACACGCGGGCCCGTGCCGAGTCGCTCGGCATCGACGCGAAGGTGGGGCTGCTGCAGCGCCCGGAGCGCATCGTGCTGCTCTCTGCCCCGCAGGCGCTGTTCGGCCTCGTGTTCGGTGGCTGGGTGCTGGCCATCATTACTGTTATTCTGACCGTAACGGCCTGGATCACCGTGGTCCAGCGCGTGGCGTTCGTGTATGCGGCCACCACGCGAGCGGATGAAGCGGAAGCACGGACGGAAAGCGAGGCACCGCCCCGCTTCTGGTCGCGTTCCCGGTCGCCGCGCCCTCTGCTCAAAGGAGATTAGTTCGTGCCAGGTACTGACGCACGCCAGACCCCCCGTCCCGCGACGGGCAAGCTCGGCATCCTCACGCCCGGCCTCGGCGCCGTGGCCACCACCTTCATGGCGGGCGTCGAGAGCATCCGGCGCGGCCACACGCAGCCGATCGGCTCGCTCACCCAGATGGCGACGATCCGCCTTGGCAAGCGTACCGAGAACCGCACGCCGCTCATCAAGGACTTCGTCCCGCTCGCGGACCTGACGGACATCGTCTTCGGCGCCTGGGATCCCTTCGCCGACGACGCGTACACCGCGGCGAAGAAGGCCGGCGTGCTCGAGGACAAGCACCTCGAGCCGCTCAAGGACTTCCTGTCCGCCATCAAGCCGATGCCCGCGGTGTTCGAGAACAAGTACGTCACGCGCATCCACGGCACCAACGTCAAGAAGGGCAAGACCAAGCGCGACCTCGCCGAGCAGCTGCGCCAGGACATGCGCGACTTCAAGGCGAAGCACAAGTGCGACCGCCTCGTGATCGTCTGGTGCGCCTCCACGGAGATCTTCATCCGGCCGGGCCCCAAGCATGCCACGCTGGAGCAGTTCGAGCGCGCGATGGAGAACAACGACGAGGAGATCGCGCCGTCCATGCTGTACGCGTACGCCGCGATCATGGAGGGCGTCCCGTTCTGCAACGGCGCGCCGAACCTGTCGTGCGACATCCCCGCGCTCGTGCAGCTCGCCACGGAGAAGGGCGTGCCCATCTCCGGCTAGGACTTCAAGACCGGCCAGACCTGGATGAAGACGATCATCGCGCCGGGCCTCAAGGCGCGCATGCTCGGCCTGGCCGGCTGGTACTCCACGAACATCCTCGGCAACCGCGACGGCGAGGTGCTCGACGACCCGGCGTCGTTCAAGACGAAGGAGGAGTCGAAGCTCTCGGTGCTGCACACCATCCTGCAGCCGGAGAAGTATCCGACGCTGTACAAGGACTTCGCCCACGTCGTGCGGATCAACTACTACCCGCCGCGCGGCGACAACAAGGAAGGCTGGGACAACATCGACATCGTCGGGTGGATGGGCTACCCGATGCAGATCAAGGTCAACTTCCTCTGCCGCGACTCGATCCTCGCCGCGCCCCTGGTGCTCGACCTGGCGCTGTTCAGCGACTTCGCGCAGCGCGCGGGCATGAAGGGCATCCAGGAATGGCTGTCGTTCTACTACAAGAGCCCCATGACGGCCCCCGGACTCCAGCCGGAGCACGACCTGTTCATCCAGCAGACGAAGCTCAAGAACACGCTCCGTCACCTGATGGGCGAGGAGCAGATCACGCACCTCGGGCTGGAGTACTACCAGTCGTGACCACGAGCGGACGCGTGCGACGCCTCGCGCCCCTGGCGCTGCTGCTCGCGTTCCTCGGCGCGGCGGCCTGCGGGCCGCCGCGCGTTCCCACGCTGCGGCAGGGCACGGCGAGCTACTTCTTCACCATCTCGTCGGAGCCGATCCCGCCGCGCGCCCGGGAAGACATCATCTACAAGATCGAGGTGAAGGACAAGAAGACCGGCCAGCCGATCGACCTCGGCGAAGGCCGCATCTTCGCGAACACCATCGAGGGCGCCCGAACCTACGACGGCTTCGTCAAGGCGCCCGCCGTCGGCACCTACTCGGCGAAGCTCAACTTCGTCACCTCCGGGCAGTGGGCCGTGGGCATCCAGTTTCACAGCGACTCCACCAGGCCGCTCGAGAAGACCGAGTGGATGCAGGACGTCCTCCCGGAGCGGAGCGGAATCCCGTAAATGCGCCATTTCTACCGCAGTCATACCATCCCCGCGAACGTGCTCGTCGAGGCCGACCGCTTCTTTCCCGCGCTCGGCTTCTCCATCGTGACCACGACCATTCGCACTCGCGCCTTCACCGGTCCGCTCGGCTCGCTCAAGCTCAGCGTCAAGGCCGAGGGCGGTCACTACACCTTCGTCGAGGTCGCAACGGACCAGATGGGCGAGAGCCGCATGGATCGCAACGTGAAGAAGTTCTTCGTCCAGCTGCACCGCGCCGAAGACCCCGCACACCAGCTCGAAGCCTCGTACTGATGGCGCGCACGGCAGGCGCGCGGGGCATCGGCGCCGCTCGCCAGGGATCGGGCGTCGCGCCGGATACCTCGCTCACGCGCGAGCAGCGGCTGCAGCTCTACTACTTTATGCGGCTGACCCGCTCCCTCGAGGAGCGGCTGGTCAACCTCTATCGGCAGACCAAGGTCGTGGGCGGGCTCTTTCGCTCGCTGGGGCAGGAGGCCGACGCCGTGGGCAGCGCGTACGCGCTGCGCCAGGAGGACGTCCTCTCTCCCCTCATCCGCAACCTCGGCTCCATGCTCGTGAAGGGCGCCACGCCCCTCGAGATCCTGAAGCAGTACATGGCGAAGGGCGACTCGCCCACCCGAGGGCGCGAGCTCAACATCCACTTCGGCGACGTCGGCGCACCCGGTGTCACGCGCGGCTTCGTGGGGCAGATCTCGCCCCTCGGCGACATGGTGCCCGTGATGGCCGGCGTGACGCTGACGTTCAGGATGCGCGGGGAGCGGCGCGTCGGGCTCGTCTATGTCGGCGACGGCGCCACGTCCACCGGCGCCTTCCACGAGGGGATCAACTTCGCCGCCGTGCAGCGCTGCCCGCTCGTGGTGGTCATCGAGAACAACGGGTACGCCTACTCGACGCCCACGGTGAAGCAGAGCCTCGTGCGCCAGTTCGCCGACAAGGCCATCGGATACGGCATCCCCGGCGAGACCGCCGACGGGAACGACGTGATCGCCACGTACGAGGCGACGCGGCGCGCCGTGGACCGTGCGCGGCGCGGCGAGGGGGCGTCCATCGTGGAGCTGATGACGTTCCGCCGGAAGGGCCATGCGGAGCACGACAACCAGTCCTACGTGCCCGCGGGGGAGCTGGAGCGCTGGGCCGCGGAGAACGATCCGATCGACCGCTACGTCGCCCGCCTGCGCGGCGAGGGCGTGCGCGACGCCGAGCTGTCGGCGATCGACGCGCGCATCCTGGCGGAGATCGACGCGGCGACCGACGAGGCCGAGCTGTCCGGCATCCCCGAGCCGCTCGGCGCGCTGAAGGGCATCTACGCGGATCCGCCGGCCGAGCGGCCGCTCTGGTTCCGCGAGGGCAAGGGCGCCGTCGTGGAGCAGAGCGAGCGTCCGTCGAGCTGGGGCACCTTCGACGCGCCCGCCAGGGGGGCCGACTGATGGCCGAGATCACGTACCTCGAGGCGATCCGAGAGGCGCTGTTCGAGGAGATGGAGCGCGACCCGAACGTCTTCATGCTGGGCGAGGACATCGGCGCGTTCGGCGGGGCGTTCAAGGTCACCGAGGGGCTGCTTGCCAAGTACGGCGAGGGGCGCGTCATCGACACGCCGATCTCCGAGACCGGCATCGTCGGCGCCGCCGCCGGCGCCGCGCACATGGGGATGCGGCCGGTGGTGGAGATGCAGTTCATCGACTTCATCGCCAACGCCTACGACATGCTCACCAACTACGTCGCCACGGCGCGCTACCGTGCCTTCCTGGCGACGCCGATGGTGGTGCGTGGTCCGAGCGGGGGCTACGTGCGGGGTGGGCCATTCCACTCGCAGAACCCGGAGGCGGGGTTCATCCATACCCCCGGGCTCAAGGTCGTCTATCCGAGCACGGCGGCCGACGCGAAGGGGTTGATGAAGGCGGCGATCCGCGACGACGACTGCGTGCTCT